>JAEOUK010000463.1 GCA_016839385.1 Promethearchaeota archaeon | reverse complement strand
GGTCCATCTATTCAAGCTATTATTCCTTTGATGATCAAAAAAGACAACATTTCTCGATTCAATGGAATAAATACATTTGTAAGTAGTGCAGTTCAAATAACAGCTCCCATTTTTAGTGGATTTTTAATGGGTTTAGGTTTAAATTTTAAGACTATGTTATGGATTGATGTGGGTACATTCTTTATCGCTTTAATTCCTACTCTATTCATTAAAATACCCCCTCCAAAACCAAAAACCGAAGCCGAACCTGAGAAGAAACCATCTTATCGGGAGGAATTTAAAGAAGGTTTCAGAACTATAATGAATATCACAGGCATGCCTGCTTTGTTCTTAGTTATTATTGTATTAAATACATTATCCGCTCCTTATAATCAATTAGCACCCATTTTCTGGAGTAGAATAGGTGGGGATAATTTCTATAATCTCATGGCGTATAATGGGATATTTTTCCAAGTTGCTATCCTGCTAGGAGGGGGATTGATGATGGCTAGGAAAAAATGGAAACGAAAATCCCTATTGATAATTGGTTCTCAATATTTGGGTATAATAGCATGGATCTTGATCGCTCTAGCAGGATTCGGATTTCCATTCTGGTTTGTATATATAGCTACATCATTAACTGGTCTATATGCAAGTATCTATAATACTACTTATCAAACAATTTTCCACGAAACTATACCTCCTGATAAATTGGGAAGAGTATTCTCTGTAGATTTTGCAATTTCATTTTTCCTCGGACCATTCGCAACCTTAGCTAGTGGACCATTGGCAGATTGGTTGGGTTTAGAAAATCTATACATGGGAATAGCCGTCATTGCATTTGTATTTATGACATTGATGGTAATATTTAGTAAATATCGACTAGTGGGGAAAAAAACACTAGAATCTCAATTGGGAGAATTAGAAATAAAAGATCCATCAAGTGTTTTGGATACACAATCAACTAAAGAAGCGGTTTCGAATCTTTAAATTTTCATGGTAACCCATTCTTCAATGGGTAAAATTTTCTTTTTTGTTTCAGCAAAAAATTCCTGGCAGGTATTCTTGAATGTCTGGGCTGCTAAAGGATGAAACATCATTGCCAGATCTAAGCCGCACAAGGATAAAGCTAGTGCTGTTGTGACTTCCCAAAGAGGTCCTCGCTTAAAAATATCTCCCCACTGTGGAGCCTTATTATTGGACATCCATGCTTCTCGGGCTCCCCATGCATTTGTAGTTCCAGCACTTGTCGGAAAATTTAAATTTTTATCCCCTAATAATCCTGAGATACGATAACGCTGGTATATTGAGTAGGAATACTCTAAACCATATCCTAAAGTTGCACAAGTGGGATCTATGACTGTGTGATCTCTCGGTAATCCTGCATCCAACGCATCTTTGTTAAGTTTTATTTGATCGTTAATATCTAATTGCGTCCAAAGCAATACATTTTGATCATACTTAATAGATAATGGAATTACTTTTTCCCAAGTTTCTTTATCAGCACTACTAAACATAGTACGACTATTTTCATTAGCAACAATTGCTCCAAGGCGGTCATATAAAATAGGATCCATTGTTTTATTTCCAGAACCTCCTATTATGACCGGAATCTTTACTGCATTCAATATTTTTTCATAGGTAGCTGCATCTTCTTCAATAGGTCGATTTAGTAGCATTGGATCCGTTGCAAGACAGTGAAAAGTCAGCATATCAGCTCCAAATTTTTCCGCACGTTTAGCCCATGCAATTGTGTCATCATATACATCTTCGTAAATTTTCTTTATCGGCTTGGGAAAGCTTCTCCCATAATCAAAAACATCCAAAGATACAACAGGCCTATGAGGGTTTTTCTGTCCCCAGAAAGTGATGAATGGGGGAACTATTTCTCCACCTATAACCACTTTCGATTTATTTTTATTACGATAAAACGTTACTTCTTCGATTCTTCCCTTGTATTCATTTTTTATTTCTGGGAATTTGGTCTCAATCCATTCTGCAGATCCAATTTTTTCTTGAGCTGCTACTTGAGAAATAGCTTGTTGAGATGCTAATGCAATAGATTTTCCAATGCCAGGCAAGACTTGAAATTCCAAATGCTCACCAACCAATTCAAAATCTTTCAGCGTGAGTTCTTCAGTTTCCTCCAGCATTTTAAGGAGTTTTTCAGTAATTTTCTCGAAACTCATTGTCGTAATCCTCTAAGTGTTGTCCTTCTTTGATTTCTTACCTAAAGATTGAATTAAACTTGGATCTCCTACCAGTAATTCAAGTTGCTCAGACGTAATCTCGACATTGTTTAATGTGATTTCATCAACTTTCTCAAGGAGTTTTTCAATATCTTTAGTTAAATCCTCAAAACTCATGTCTTACAGTTGCGATTATTGAGTTATAAAACTTTTTTACTATTCTGCAAGAAAAAAAGGGGAATTTAAAAAAATATAATCTATTGACCCATAAATTCTCGGTCGCGCAATGCTTTACGATCAGGCTTACCTAGTCCGGACTTTGGCAAGGAATCCATAAATTCAATTTTCTTTGGGATCTTGTAGGCTGCAATTTTTGTTTTTAAGTTTGAAGTTATTTCTTCTGCAGTCAAAGTTTCTCCTTGCTGAAGCACTGCAAACAGCTTAACAGTTTCACCCCGATACTCATCTGGAGAAGCAACAATAATTGCTTCGGAAATTTGTGGAAAATCTTTATAGATTATTTCTTCAATCTCTCTTGGATATACTTTATATCCAGAAGCATTGATCATGTCCTTCTTTCGGTTCACAATGTATAGAAATCCATCTTCATCAAAATACCCTAAATCACCAGTGAAAAACCAACCATCTTTAATTACTTGTGCGGTAGCTTCCGGATCTTTATAATAGCCTTTCATAATTTGAGGACCTTTTACCACAATCTCCCCAATCTCGCCTTGAGGCATTAAATCATTAGTTTCTGGATTACGAATTTCAACATCTGTACCGATAAATGGAATACCAATTGAGCCAATTTTTCGGTTATCCTTCTCGAAAGGATTGGCTGATACTCTT
>JAEOUK010000087.1 GCA_016839385.1 Promethearchaeota archaeon | reverse complement strand
CTGTTACCCCTAAAACAAAGTTATTGATAATAAATTCACCGAATAATCCAACAGGTTATGTTCTTACACGGGATGAAGTGGAAAAAATTGTCGGATTGGTGTTGGAACATGATTTATACCTATTAAGTGATGAAGTATATGAAAAGTACCTCTATAATGGACGAAAATGTTGGAGCCCCGCAAGTTTGGGTGGTGTTGAGGACCGCATTATTACAATCAATTCCCTATCAAAGACATTTTCCGCTACAGGATTACGCGTTGGATACTTAGCAGCACCTGCAAATATTATCCCCTTAATGGAAAAATATGCTCAATACACTGCAGCTGGTGTTTCACATCCTATGCAATATGGTGCTCTAGAAGGTCTCAAACATGGCAATCCTGATATGGAGCAAATAATAAAGAATTACGATGATCGAAGGAAATACTGTGTGAAACGATGTATGGAACTGGATTTAGAATGTGCAATGCCTTATGGAGCTTTTTACATGATGCCTTCGGTGAATAAATACATGAAAACCGGCGATGAATTCAGTGAACAGTTATTTTCGGAACAAAAAGTTGCAGTTGTAGGTGGTTCTGCATTTGGCTCTTATTCGGAAGATAAAATACGAATATCGTATGCTACTACCAAGGAAAAGTTAGAAAAAGCATTTGAACGTATTGAGCGGTTTATTAAAAATATAAAATAGGAAGCTGCATTAATCGCGTTCATTTGCTACCCGAAAACCATGAGCTGATAGATTAAGAATCAATCATCTACTGGTCTCTTTTATTTCTAAGAATTCATTTGTAAATCCTTTTTCTTATAAGGAATATTTAAATAGATTATTCGTCTTTCTTCCTTTGACTATAATATTTTCTATGAATTACTGAAAAAAGTGACTATTATGGGTAGCAAAGGAAAACAAGTAAAAAAGAAAAAAACTAAGAAAACCGAAAAAAAGAAAACTGACACAATGAAATCGGTTACTAAGGAAAAAAAATAATCAATTAAGTATTAATTTTCAACTAATTTCTTCATTTTTTAAAGTATATCAAAGAGGTGTTAAACTCATTTTCCATGTTTCCTTTAAGATATAAAGGTAATGGAAGTAAAATTTTTCAACTCAAAATGAAGATCATACATCATTTTACAAAAACAAATCTAAAAAAACACAAATAAAAAATGAAAACAATGAATGGATGGATTTTATTCAGAAGACGATCAGAAAGTAATCCCCCATGGGGTTCCTTCGCAGTTAACCGATTAATGGAGGTAGCTATAGAACGAAACATTTCTCTGAAGGTTATATCTCCAGATAGTTTTGACTTAATCATAACTAGGGATAAAAAAACTACATGGGTAGATGAAAAAGTGGAAAAAATTCCAGATTTCGTCATAACA
Source organism: Promethearchaeota archaeon (assembly GCA_016839385.1). The sequence goes on along the minus strand of JAEOUK010000087.1, from coordinate 7,260 downwards.
CGGTTAGGTTCTGGTGCGACCTATTTTTCTTTGGCTATTGTTCGACATTTAGAAAGACTAGGAGTATTTTGTGCTAATACATCTCATGGTATTGATATTGTTCGAGATAAATTATACTCCCAGCAAGTTCTTGCTCAAAGTGATCTCCCGGTACCTAAAACTATTCTTGTAAAATTTCCCGTGAATATTGACTTAGTAGAGAAATATCTGGGATTTCCTGTTATAGTAAAAACTGTATTTGGTTCAAAAGGAGCTGGAGTATTTTTATCTCAAGATCGCAGAAATTTTCAAGATTTGATGCAATTAATTGAAGCTACAAAACCAAATGTAAATACAATCTTACAAGAAACAGTTACTACTAGCTTAGGGCGTGATTTACGCGTTTTTGTTGTAGGAGGAAAAATTATTGGATGCATGCAGAGAACATCGAAAAATGATAGTTTCAAAGCAAATTTTAGTGCTGGTGGTGAGGTAGCACCTTATCCGGTTAATTCCGAGATCGAATGGCTAGCACGAGAGAGTGCTCGTGTATTAAATTTGGACATCGCAGGAATTGATTTACTTTTTGATGGAGAACACTTCAAAATCTGTGAAGTAAATGCAAGTCCTGGATTTAAGGGATTAGAATTAGCAAATCCAACCCTTAACGTACCTAATGAAATTTTTGATTATATTAGTTTAAGATTAGGAGGATTTGACAAAAATGAAATTTAACTCATCACCAAAAATTTATCAGAATTATAAGAGTGCTCCTCCAGAACATACTTTAAAAACGCTTATAAAATGTTTGCAGCCATATTTTCTTCAATATATGCAATTCCGGGTGAAACCGAATCAATATGGGACCGCATGGGGTGCTCAAATGACTTTATTTGGAGATTACGCCTATAATGTCAGATCTAATGGCAAAGGAAATACACCTCAGCTAGCAATTTTGAGTGCTATGGCAGAATTCACAGAGAGAATTCAATCTTTTTTACCTTTTCCCATAGCAAACTATCTTCCAAGACTAATGTTGAAACCTGAAATCGATAAAACTCATCCCGATTTTCAAAAATGGTATAATTTTAATCAAAGTCTCAAAAAAGAGACAAATAATAGAACTCCTCCATTTGAACCTTTTGATTCTACATTTTATCGATTTTATGACGTATTAGAAGATAAAGATCTATTTCTAGACCAATCTTTCTTAATATCTCCGTCGAATGGTCGTGCTGCTGGAAATTCATATGAAGAAGCAATTGTTATGGCGATTACAGAAATTTTTGAACGATATACCACCCGACTAGTCCTAGTAAACAACAAACCTATTCCCACAATAACTTTAGATTATTTATCTGATGAACTGAAAAATTATATACAGACAATTGCAAATGATGACTTTGAGGTATTTATCAAAGATTTTTCATTAGGGCAAGGATTTCCCGTTGTTGGGATGCTATTTGGAAATCCTTCTTTGGGTTATGTATTAAAGTCCAGCTCAGATCTATCTTTAAACCGAGCTGTGGCAAGATGTCTTAATGATTTCTTCCAAAATTTCGAGTCAGTTCCTCATCGATTAAAAAACGCTAATAAGAAATCTTCTGTAATGATACAATACTATAAACAGTTTAAAGAATATTTGGGAGAATCAGTTTCTTTAAATGAGTTAAAAGTCAATCGTTTTTCCAGTGATTCAGTTTATTCACCATTCGAGCTAAGTTTTCTAACTGAAGAATCAAATGAGAAATTTACTTTATGGGATTATCAACATGACGATTTTTATGATGAACTTCACGAGATGGTAAAATTTTTCCAAACCCGAAATTATCGTATGTGGATTTGTGATTTAGGTTGGATAGGTTTTCCTACTGTGATGGTATATTCTCCTGATTTGCAGCAATATAAATTTGCTCTATATGATAGGGTTGCATTTTTTGAAAAACGTATATTTCCTGGAGATAAAGTTCGAGAATTTCGAAAAGCTTTACTTCTTGATAAAAGTGCGATATTCGATCCAGTATATCACGATACTCTAAAAGATCCGACCTTTTTGTATCAATTTATATTTAAAAGATTTGAATCCATGGGGGTGATGCGTGGATTACCACATATTGGAACAGTTTTGGCAGAATATAACTCATGGAGATTTTTAGGCTTGCTTGCTTATTATTTTAAAGATCAAAATCTTGCGAAGCGATTTTTCGCATGTGCGTCAATAGATGAACCTGAGAATCAAGAAATAAAATGCACCATTGAATTTTTAGAGAATTTGCCTAACTATCCATGGGAAGGAGATTTTATAAGAAAATGGATTATGGAAGAACAGGAAAAACAATTGAAACATTTTCCCGAAGACATTAGAATTCGAATCCTTGAGACTCTTTCGTCAACAGATACCATAAAGAATACGCTTAGTGAATATCTAGTTCCATGTCCTTATTATAAAACTACATGTATGTCTTGCTCTCATAGATCTTATTGCACGTATGGAAAACTTTTTCCAATATTTCAAAAATTAATCCAAGATTTCCCAGATAAACTATATTTTTTTAGAGATCCAGTAGGATCTCCGTAGTCCTTAATTATTTGTAGATTAGAATTTCATCAAATAATTTTTGGTCTGGAACTAAGGATTGAAATAATTTTTTCTTAAATTCTCCCTTTTTACTGATGAATCTCTTAGCCATTTTATCGATTGCAATAACTCCCATTACTGTTTGAATAAAACTTTCGATGAGATCATCTAATCCTAATCCCAAGCGATTAAATTCTCTACGATCCATCAACAATAATCTACTGGTTTCTGGAATACCCCATGATCCGTCTGGATTTTTTACAGATAAATTGGTGCCCAACATTTCCCATGAATCAATAGACTCCGATATTTCGTTACTAAGATGTTTACGAGCTCTTCGTGCATACATAGAAATGGGTCGAAAACCATTTGGAGTTGCACTAACCATCATTCGTAGGTCAGCTGCAAAGAAATCTAACTTTGAATTTGGTACAGTACCGATATGGTATAATCGTTCCATATTGGTGCTAGAGCTCCATTTAGAATTTCCTATTAAACTTTGAACAATAAATTTATCATACGAGTAATTTCTAGCCATAAAAACATCTAATTCGTGTTGATTTACAACCGTATAAACCCCTTGACCTGCATTGGAATATGGATCTTTAATACATGCGAATCCTCCCATACGATCTACCCATAAAGGAATTTCGTTTTTGTTTAAATCCCAGATTGTTTCTGGAGTTCTAATTTTCAGTCCTGAATTCTTAAATTCTGCATTAAAAAAGTCATACGCTTTCGCAGCAATGAGTTTGTTTCTTCCACCAGCAAGACATGCAAGTATGGGATTAAATATCATAGTGTCAGTGAGAATCGGAATTCTAGTCCACGGTTTTTGGGTCACATAGCGAAAGGCTGCTTTTATTGGTATCCAGCGATTTGTGGCATCTCTCACAAACATTACTCCATTCTCAAATTTTACAGGAGGATCTGGATCATCATGATGAAACTCAACTGCATAAACCGATTCATTGGTAATATCTGCTAATGTACGTGCATATCCAATATTTTCCATTGGATTTTTATCAAATACAACTGCAAGATCCCCTTCAGGTAAATTCTTCTTTTTTTTCAATGCAGGAAGAAACGAATTTGCGAGTAGTTTTTCATATCCTCCATGCTGCTGTTCTTCAATAAAGGGCATGCTTTTATTTCCAGATGGACATGAATTGGTTTCGATTAAAACCATCTGACGCACACCTCTTCCTGTAGTGACAGCAAATAAATCTGCTCCAGCCCATCTAAAAAAACGGGGTTTATATGTTAGTAATTCCCTCAAGGATTGCCCATTTACGGCTGGATGAAAATGGCAATATCGATAGATAATTTGTTCATTTGTTAAATTCACAAAATAACGGACTAAAGGATGTAATTGAGCATTAATCACTTTTTCATAGTAATGCTCTTCTGAGTTAAATTCCCCGGGTTGGATTTGAGTTGCATAGTGAATTTCCTTTTTCCCTCCATGTGCTTCAAATTATTAAAAGATTGTAAAAAATTAAGTATAAAATTCCAAGAACTACATGTATCGAAGCAAATAGTGCCCCATTTTTGGTTAATGTTTTAAAAGTAAAACCCTCTACCTTGTTTCGAGTAGCTATTGTAAGAGTCATGACATCACATGCTGCACCTTGTGGAAGAAAATTTCCTCCCACGTTTATTCCTATCAATAACGAAATGATCAAGGGTTCCAATGGCATACTAGGGTTTAAAATCACTAATCCATCCATGATCGCCAAAAACATTAATGCTGTAGGTGAGTTTGCTAAAAATCCTGATAAAACACTACTCAAAATCAACACAAAAATCGAGATTGCCAATGGACTATTTGGTAATATTCTATTCAAGAAAGTTGTAATAATTTCAATAGTTCCATTTGCTATCATGCAACCTATGATTATATACAAGCTTAAAAAGAAAAACATCACTTCCCATTCAACGGACTTAAAATAATCTGCGAGTTTCTCCTTATTTATTAATATCATTATAATAGAACCGATTAACGCCACTAAAAACGCTTGATCTGTAAAGAAGAACGCAATAAATACTATCATTAGAAAAATAGAATTCATTACAAACTTCTTTTTATCATCAATTACTGAAGAAGGGACTAAAATCTCACGAACAAGGTCCTTTCGCATTACATCAACACGTGGATTTTTTCTTAACAGAATAAGATCTAACAAAATAACTGTAACAATCAATAACACAAGACCAAAACCCATGATATTTTTAGCAAACCAAAGAGTGTTAACGTTATTGGATTGGACATAATGTCCAGCAATAATAATATTTTCAGAAGATGAAAATGGGGTGATCAGAGAACCTATATTAATGCAAATCGTCATTCCAAATAAATAAGGGGCTGATTTAATTTCTAATATCCGACAAGTACGGATAATTAGAGGAGCAAATAAAATAGCAACTGTGACATCTGCAACGACCGCTGCAATAAAAACCGTAATTATACAAATAACATAAAATAGTAGACGATCATTTCCCTTAGTTAATCGAATGGTTTGTATCGCCACATATTGGAAGATTTTCTGACGCTCCGCCACAGCAATTACTATTTGCATCCCAAATATGAATATAATGGGTTTGAATTCAATCATTCCCACTACTGCTGCATAATATGAATCATATGAGATTTCTCCTATTGTGATTGGTACACTTTCTGTGAAAACTAAAATTCCTGCTGAAAAGAGAGCTGCAAAAATAGCTACTGTCAAATAATCAAGCTTTTCTGTGGAAAAAACCACCATCACTATAATAAAAAGAATTGCTACTGAAATAATGGAGAATAGATTCATCGTTTTAAATCTGGAATTTTAAAGAAAGTATCTCCCACTCGTTTATAATCTTTATTCTATTCTTAGCTTATGTTATGAAACTTTTTTCTCAGTAACGAAAAATGTAAATTGAGGAATTTTAGCTCAAGATGTTTAATTTAATAAAGTACCCTCTATTACAATTTAATAACCTATGGCTAGCCCATATTCTCTTAACTAATTAAAGGTGATAATTATCGATTATGTTGTATCTATAATCAGCAGTTTAGTATTATTTATTTTTGTTATGATAATTTTCACCCAAGAGAAACTAGATTATGCGGTTTATGCGCTTCTAGCAGCAGTGATTGCATGCATAATTGCCTTTTTCGTCTTACAAGATGTAGAAACTGAACCTGGCGTTTATTTAATAAACCAACTAGCTCCTATTAAGACTTTTCTTTCTTCTATTGAATTTGACGCTTTAATTTTTCTTATCTGTATGCAAGTTATTGTTGCAATTTTATCAGAGGAAAGTAAACTGTTCCAATGGCTTGCCCTTAAAGTTTTACACCTAGTTGGTGGTAATCATCGGTTATTTTTCTATTTTATATCTACAGTATCCTGCTTAACGGCATCTTTGATATCTGATATTACAATTGCAATTATTTTTGTACCACTTGTAATAAGAGCGACACGAATACTCAAAATCAAAAGTGCACCATATATTTTTGCGATTTCATTCACAGTTAATATTGGATCTATATACACTCCATTTTCAAGTGCAGAAAATATAATAATCTCAAGTGCAGAAGGTTTTAACCTCTCAACGGGATGGTTTCTAGGAAATTTTTCCTTATTTGTATTTCCGGTATTATTCCTTACTTTATTTGTTCTGGATATGGCATTTATTCGAAAAATAGCTCCTCCAGAAGAGACTCAAAAAACTATCTTACTGGAAATACTCGATCCAAGTCTTGTGATTGTAAATAAAACAAAATTCATCATTAACTGGATATTATTCGGATTAACAATTATAGGTTTAATTTTTATTAATCAGGCATATCTTGTTGCTCTTGTTGCAATGATAATCGTGAGTATTTTTAATCGAAAACAGCTTGCGGATAATCTAAAATCGGCAATAGATTGGAAATTGATAAGCTTCCTCATAGCGACTTTTCTCTTGATTGGAACTATGACACTAAATGGAACATTTATAATTCTCAATGGAGTTGTCGAAAAAGCCATTCCAAATAATGATTTACTAGCAGCTTTCATTGTTCTAATTTCAATTAGTATTCTCTCAGGCTTTCTCGCACAAGTACCAACAGCGCTAGTAATGATTGCAGTATTGCAAAATCTCTATCATGTTAGTACTGGTGGAATTATTCCAGATATTATAAAAATCGCTTTTATTTTGGGCATAAACATCGGTTCCAATTTTCTTCCGCAAGGTGCTGCCGTTGATTTAATGGCTCTAAACTTAGCGAAAAAACATAAAGTCGAAGGATTCAATTATAAAACTCTATTACGTAACGGATCATTGATAACCCTCTTCCATATCGCAAATAGCATACTATTCTTAACCATTTTCCACTTAATATCGGGTTAAGATTTAAAATTGGTTTAATTTTCATTTCGTTTCCACAGCTTTAGTTATGATCACGGAGTTTCAACAACTATATTATGTTATTTCTGGGGGTTTTATTCCCAATGTTATAAAAATGGCATCTATTCTTGGAATTAATATAGGTTCGGACTTCTTATCAATAAGGGCTGCAGTAGATTTATTGTGTTTGTTATTAACTGAAAAAAAAAGTTGAAAGCTTTCCCATAGGATTCTCCTTAGAAATGGGTTTTTATTTACGATAATTTATATCGTAAACGACATCTTTTTTATGAGCAAATATTACTTATTTGTGTTATAAGTCT
>JAEOUK010000086.1 GCA_016839385.1 Promethearchaeota archaeon | reverse complement strand
TAGAATTCTTTAATGTAATACCATATCCACTTGTTTCATTTATCAAATTCTTCTCAATCACAGCGTGACTGCTGGAGTTCAATACAATTCCGTTTTCTCCCCCATAGATTGTATTATAATGAATATATGTGTTATTGGATTGAATATCCACATCAATACCAATTTTATTGTTCTCAAGAGTGTTATATGATAGATTTGAAAATTTTGCCTGAATATAACATGATATTCCAAACCATGCATCTGAAATTAAATTTCTGGAAGCGATATTACTACTAGAATTTTCAATTAAAATACCATTTCCACTATCAGATTTAATTACATTTTGGTCTATAATATTGAAGTTCGAGTTATTTTCTAAAGCCATTCCATGTGTGTTATTTCCAATATAGTTTTGAAATATCTTGTTGTTTGATGAGTTAAAGAAGTAGATACCGATGAAATTATTAAACTGAATATTGGATTCAACTATGTAGACATTCTTAGTTTTATATAATGCCACACCAGCTTCCCCATTAGAAAATTCTGCTCCAGACAACGAACAATTTCGAATGATCAAATATCGAGATGTGTTTTCAATGCGAATTGCACTACCCACTCCCCCCGCATCGATTTCAAGATTTTCTAACACATATGCAGTGTCTAATGATAATCCATCAGTTCCATTTCCAGTAAAATACGTATCCATTTCTGAATCACCAATTATTATGATTGGGGAATGAATTGTGGAAGTATTTGGTGGTACCATTTCATCATAACTATACAAAAACATGGAACCAGCAGCACTTATATTAAATATCATAGAAGTAATTAAAAAGATAGTTAACTTTCGGCTAATCTTCGACATCCAATCATCTCTTATAATGAAAATTTATCATAAGTTCAATGTAATTCTATAAAAATTTAATCTGTTTAAAATATCGGGAAGAAATTTCACGAGAAAGAGAAAAAAAAAATTCAACATCAAAATAGAATGTGATTATTAAATCTGAATAAAAATTGTAGATTAAAAAAAATAGAAAAGAAAAAAAATATTTATTTATCCAAGCCCATTTTTTCCCGGTATCGTGGATCTTCTTCCTGTAGCGTTCGACGCATAACTTTGCCAACCATACTCTTCGGAATCTCATCCCGGAATTCAATTTCTCCCGGAACTTTGTAATGAGTCATATTTTCCTTACACCAGGCTTTTAGGGCTTCAGGAGTTAAGTTAGAGCCTTCTTTGATCTTGACCCAAGCTTTTACTAACTCACCAGACTGTGGATCAGGAATTCCAGCAGCAGCGACTTCCAAAACGTCTGGATGGTGTCCAACTAAGGATTCAACTTCTTTTGGATAAACACTATATCCCTTATATTTAATCAGTTGTTTCTTACGATCGCGGATAATGCATCTTCCATGTTCATCCATAAATCCTATATCTCCGGTAAGAAGCCATTTCTTACCGCCCCATTCTTTAATAGTAGCTGCAGTACGTTCAGGATTATTGAGATATCCTTTCATTACTTGAGGACCAGAAACGCAAATTTCACCTGTGTTTTCTTCACCGATCCCTTCAATTGGACCTTCTTCGAATTTTCCTTCTTCAGATGGGAAAATATGCCAGTCAGTGCCTGGGAACGGCATACCAATAGTACCCACAGACCTTTGTTCTCCGTAGAAATTTCCTGCACAAACTACAGGACTTGCCTCACTTAATCCGTATCCTTCTGTGATTCTAGCTCCCGTTCTTTCTTCAAATTTATCTTGTATTGGTTTATGGAGTGGACCTGCACCAGATACACAAATACGAAGTTTAGCTAAACCCTCTCGGTATGGCTCTAAATCTTCAAGATCAGCGATTCGTTGGAATAATACTTCAGCACCAGCATAAACTAATCCATTTGGTATATTGATTTTATTGAAGTACTCTAGTAATTCCTCAGTTGGTGGGGGTCGTGGGAACAGAATCATCGTTGCTTGAGATGCAATTGCAATATTCATAACGACGGTATGGGCGAAACTATGGAAGAGTGGAAGAACTCCTACCATTCCTGTTTGAGGACCGAGTTCAGGCATGTCAGGATTGTCAGGATCTTTCTGTAATAACATCCAATATCGACATTGCTGAGCATTAGCATATACATTTCGGTGAGTAAGTACGGCTGCTTTAGGTACTCCCGTTGTTCCACCTGTCATAATAAAGGTTGCGTGATCCTCTTCTTGATTAATTTCTGCTCGTGGACTATCAGGGCTTGCCTTTAACATTGCCATGAAATCGTGAGATTCCGGAACTTTTCCTGAAGGTATCTTTTTCAGCAATTTACCAAGGAACTTTTTAAAACCAGACAACCCTATTGCTAAATCTGCGATATTGGTGCTGATCAAAGTTTTAACAGTCTTTATTTTGTTTGCAATTGGTTTTAGCATTGTTTCGTAGAGTGCATCCAATATAATTAAGTGGTTTACACCAGTAATCTCAATTTGATGCAATACTTCAGCCGGTTTATAAGTAGGATTGAATCCAGTCGGAATACATCCAATCTTTTGTGCGGCATAATATGCTATGACGTATTGTGGGCAATTCCCTAAGATAATCCCGACTACATCTCCTTTTTTAGCTCCAAGCTGTAACAATCCGTTCGCAAATCGGTCGACCCAATCTTTCAATTGTGCATATGAAATTCCTGGTTGTATATCTCCCAATACAAACAATATTGAATTCCAATCAGGGTGCTCAGTAGCTGCTTCCTCTAAGAAGTCATACATGGTCTTCGCACCATCATATGTAAGCTGGAAGGGAACTCCTTTTGGCCAATATGGACAGTGGAACCATGGTTTACTTTCATCAATGTTAGTTGTAATTTCCATAATAATTCGTCTCCTATAGAAAGGATCTAAATGCAACTGATCCTTCCAAAAAAAATTTAGGGTTAGACAAAACTTCGTTAGAGCAAAATAAAAATATATTGGAACAGACCTAAAATGAGGTATAAAGATTGATATATTCATTAACACGATAGGTAAGAATAATGCAACAAACTCAACAGAAAGTGTCTATATGGGCATTTAGAGGAGATCCCATATGTATTGTGCATGTTTTCTTGAATGCATTGGATATGTACAAGTTAGGATATGATATCAATATTATATTTGAAGGAGAATCAACCAAACTGATCAAATCTTATCATGATGAAAAAGAAAAAGCACCATTTTATGCATTATATATGGAAGTGAAGGAAAAAGGATTGATTGATGCTGTGTGCCGTGCTTGTGCCACAAAGATGGGTACTGTCAAGGAAGCTGAAGCAGAAGGTCTTCCACTAGTAGGTTCAATGAGTGGTCATCCTCCTATGTCTCAATATACTAAAAAAGGATATACAATTATTACAATTTAAAAAATAAATCAAAATCAATTATTTTTCTTAATCAATGTTTGTATTATTCGATTTCCAGCAATCATTTTTTACATCAACATTTATTTAACTTCTAAAGTGTTCTAGCTCATCTAATTAAAAGATGAAAAATCATGTTAAAAGAAAATGATAACGCACCTGATTTTACTTTGCCAGATCAAGACGGAAAGAATGTTACATTGAGTGATTTCAAAGGACATAAAGTCTTGGTGTATTTCTATCCCAAAGATAACACTCCGGGTTGTACTACCGAAGCTATTAACTTTCGGGATAATGTAGAGGAATTTGCGGAAAAAGGATTCAAAATAATCGGAATCTCAAAAGATAGTGTTGCTTCTCACAAAAAATTCCAAGAGAAATATGACCTAAACTTCACTTTGCTTTCAGATAAAGATTTAGTTGCAGCTAAAGCCTTTGGAGCATATGAAGGTGGAAAAGTTATAAGACGAACGTGGATAATTGATGAAAATTGGAAGATCGAGAAAGCTTTTGAGAAAGTTTCTGCATCCAAACATAAAGATGAATTGTGTGCAATATACCAAATCAGACCAAAGTAATGAAATTAAAAATTTCCTTTTTTTTATATTTCTTAATTTTTAGCGTTTCTCTTCGATACTTTTGATGATTAAATCTACACCGATTAACACAGAACCCGAAACTACCAGCATTGCGGAAAATATGGCTAAAACTATTCCGACTCCTTCATAGATAAATGCAAGAATAAATCCTAGGAGTCCCATAACGAATCCTAATACAATACCTAAAATTCCGATATCCATTAATCTTTCTTTAATATCTCGTGGCATTTTGATTCTCAGTATTGATTCAGAAGAGGTTCTATAAAATGTTTCAGATCTCTATCAATTTTAGGTTCCTTTAAAGAACAATAAATAAAATTATAAGATCATAATCTGTTGTAAAAAGTGTAGGTCATGCAAAGTGAGCTCACAAACCTTAGCTTATTTGATGAATGATTCAGGAGCATTAATCCAACTGAAATCTAGTTCAATACTTCAAAATTTCAAGCCGTATAATGTACTGTTGTTCTATTCGACAGATTCTAAAATATTATATAACTGGATTGGAAAAAAAGCAAGTCAGCAATCAATTTCACATATTGATAATGCAGAGCAATTGATTTTAGCCATGCACCCTGATATGACCGTACTTCAACATATAATCGTAGCAGAACAAGATAAAACTCTTTTAACTGAATTTTTACGAGATATAGGTATTCAATTGGAAGATTATAAAGAACGTGTTCAGTTGTGGCGGGAATTTGAAATTTCAGTATATTCGGATATACAAAAATTGAAGATCGAAGAAAATAACCACTTAATGCTAAAAAAATTTGATAAAGCTATGGAAATTACAACTCAAATCAT
>JAEOUK010000462.1 GCA_016839385.1 Promethearchaeota archaeon | reverse complement strand
GATGAATATCCGGAATTTTATGAAGATAAGTTGCAAAATTGGGTTCACGAATTCACATTGCAAGAATTAAATATTTCATTAAATGATGATATTGACTCAGAATATGAAAAATATCGAATTACGATATTTTACCTTGCATCCTTGGGAATGATGATCGGAACCCCATTCTCCTTGGCCGATTACTACCGAATTCTTGATTCCACCTCAGAGAATAATGAAATTTTCCTTTTATTGGAGGTATTAGTAGAAGAAGGATGGTTTCGAAAAGAATACGCTATGGAAGAGGAACCTACGATTTACTATCGATTTCATCACCAGGTCGATGCAAAACGGATTTTTTCCGTTCTTTCGACAGAATTTGAAAAAATAAAACCCTTCCTGAAATTTCCGTTCAAATTGCAGAACTCTCAAGATATATTCAAGTTTGATTGGGTCAAGCTACAAAATTACCTCCCGAATACCTTCAAATGGGAAGATTTTGGAATTTTTCGAACCGCTCCATTGCTAAAATTAGAACCCTTACATGATGAGGAAAATCTTGAAAAATACTTCGTAACTCCAAACATTCAAGAGAAAATTTTTGACGTTGGAAGGTTATTTGGGGATCGTGTTTTACTTCTTGGGGATTACAAAATAGGTAAAACCTCCCTAAAAAATCGAATAATTCATCTCTTGAAAAAGGATCTTGATATACTCCAGCTGACGATAAATGTGACTAAGATTAAAGAAATTAGCGGAGATGATATTTCCGAGTCTATTTCGAAAAATATTTACAAACAATGGTATAAGAGCCTATACAAGAGTTACTATGATAAAGATTACAGGGACGACCCCATCCCGATAAAATTTGGGGATTCTGAAGAATATCTAGATAAGTTACTCACATTGTATAAAAAAATCTTTACGGATAATCCGAATAAACTCAGTGTGATTGTTTTTGAAGCCAACCAGTTGGAAACCGAAGAAGAAGTTCTTCCTTTTAAAATATTCGCTGAAATTTTCCAAGTAGTTTGGGAGAACGATTTTTCTGAATTCCTGAGATCCAAATTATTCATCCTCTGCATAGGAAATCGTTCCTGGATTTCTTATTTCAATATCGATCAAACGAAACGATTTGGAGTATTTCCAAATTGGTTATTGTTTGAAGATTGGGATATTCCAAAACTCCAAAACATGCTTGAAAAACGCATCCAATACGCTTTAAAACCCTAATCTAATCATCTGATCCCGAGCATTATCCCCCACAATTTAGTGAATAAATTATTCGATAACAATGGTCGTCAAATTTCCGGGTGGTTAATGTCATTTAAAGAATTTCTAGTAGAATTCAGCAAAGAGTTTGATTACTATGGGAGAGACATTAGTAGATTTCACCGATTTCTTGATCTAAAGTACTTCTCACGGGAAGAATATACCAAATTAGTGGATAAACACAAAATAATCACCCTTTGTAATGATCTCACAAATTTCCGAACAAGAAACAATTCAGCTGTTTTCAAGGACGTTATTGACATTATCGGGTATATCTATAAGGAAAAATCCGTGCATTTAGATGATTTTTCTCTTCATTTGAGTAGCCCAAAATATACAATCTCTGAAGAACTCATCTTAAAACGACTAACAGAACAAGATGAGAAACCCAAACCTTTGCCATTTAGAATAAAGAATGGACGGATTCGGTTAAAGAAAACCCTATATAAATTTTTGGAAGAAATTCATTCTCGAACTAAATTAAAAGAACCTCAAGAGATTCTTTTCAAGTATTTGGGCAGAGAAAAGACCGTTAAAAAGAAAAAAGATACCAATTTGGAATATATAACAGACACAAGTACAATACTATCTAATATTGCAACATTTGCTAGGGAAAAAGAGAATCCTGAGTTGGAACAGTTTATTTTTGATCTACTAGATAATGAAATTGCACAAATAATCACAAAGCTAGAGGTTCTGACTAATTTAACCAAAGCTGAAGATAAGAACTCAATTATGCTTGACATTAAACGGTTAATAGCACAAACTAATGAACATATCCTTGAAATTCCTATTATATTGTTTGACCTTAGAGATGATAACATTCAAGATTCCTTCAATGGGTTCGTGAAAAAGATCTGGGATCCCTCTGATAATTATAATTGGCGATGGATTCAAGAAATTGATCCAAATAGTCCTGTTGAATTTAATGAAACGATCCGGCAATTCCATAAATTCTGTTTTAATTTTGATATGGTCCTAAGCAATTACGACCAACTCGATTCCTACCAAAAATCTAGTATCATTGATGAATTGATAAAAGATATAACAGCGGAAGCTCCAATTATCTTTCATGATGATGCCAGTTCTGGTGTGTTGTGGGCAATTGATGGACCAAATGTACACTATCTAGATATAATACAAGCAGAAAAATACATTCGAGACCATATCCTACAGGAAAATGAAGAATTCGAAAAGATTGTCTGTCTGAAAAATACCTACAAACTCCCACACAACTTCTACTACCCGATCATGAAAAGATACCAAGAAGCAGGATTTAAAATCATGTATCCTGATGGAAGTGATAAGGATGAAGATGTGGATGAATATTTTACATATTTGATGAATGACCAATTCATCTCCCATAAATATCGTGTGCTCGTTATAGGGAG
>JAEOUK010000461.1 GCA_016839385.1 Promethearchaeota archaeon | reverse complement strand
ATTCTAGTAGCAATTCTTGCGTACTGCGGAATAGTTGTCTTTGGATTCTTCATGACTCAAGTATGGCAATTTTATTTCTTAGCAGCACTTATCGGACCATTCCAAGGAGGAATCCAAGCATTAAGTAGATCATTTTATACTAGACTCTCACCTGCGTCAAAATCTGGTGAATTTTTCGGATTTTTCAACATGCTAGGGAAATTTGCTGCAGTTATCGGACCTTTCTTAATGGGTGCTATAACTAGAGCTACGGGAAATATTCGTTATGGTATTTTGTCCATTTTAATATTATTTGTTATTGGTGGATTACTTTTCCTATCAGTAAATCAAAAAGAAGGAGAGCGATTAGCCACAGAATACCTAGCCAAACCTATTGCATAGGTTCATTTTTCTTTTTTTTTTTTAGGTGCTCATATCCCATTTTATCCAAGAGAATTACATGATTTTTATCAATTTTCAGAGAAATTTCAGTATTTTTCGTAACTGATCCAATTTTATACATCTTTAGATTATGTTTACTGAGGTAGTTTTTCATAATAGCCACTTTTTTGGGAGGGATAGTAAAAATATGTAGAAATTCCTCTCCTGCATTAAAAATTAGGTTTATTAGATCTTTATTTGTCAGGGAACAAAATTCTTCGACCCCATCTGCAATTGGTAACATATCTAGATACAAGATTGCACCTACTCCACTTGCTTTACAAATCTCATGGAGAGTATTATAGATCCCATCAGAAGAATCACATGAAGCTGAAGCCCATAAATTTTTTGCTAGAATTTGACCAATTATTGAGGAGGTTGTGGGAATTAAAACTGAATCGACAAAAATTTGTTTTATATCTTGAGGAAATCCTAGCGGATCTTTATTCTCTAATAACATGGCAAATCCACAACCGGTTTTTCCAAATTTATCTGTACAAAATATTAGATGACCAGGCTTTGCTCCAGAGCGCGAAATTACTCCATAAGGAGCATTTCCAATTATTGTACAAGAGATAATAGTTTCTTTGGTCTCATTTAAATCTCCTCCAAGATATTGAACCTCATATTCCTTAAAACCCGCTTTCAATCCCTGTATTAATCCCTTAAATCCTTGTTCTCCATCTAATTTTAGGTTTTTTTGAACTCCTAGTGCGACCACTGCCCATTTCGGAATCCCCCCTTTTACCATAATATCAGATACAGACATTACAACAGCTTTTCGTGCTGCCTGGAAAAGTGTCATATTGGATGGAACGTCTGTAGTTGATACTAGCATGTCAGAATTGATTAATAGAGTCGAAGTTTCTCGTATTGGAATTGCAACTGCATCATCTTCCCCCGAAAGAATTTCATTTCCCAATCCTCCAAGAATTTCGGAGATGATTTTAATTAATCCTCTCTCTCCTATATCACTGACAGTCTGCATACCACAGATTCACTCAAGATATAGTATAGTATTACTTAAACTAAAATGATTGACAAATTTTTTTAGAAACGCAATATGATTTAAAAAGTGTTAAGGATAGTAAATTCTCCCTCTTAAAATTGCCTCCGTGGCTTAGCGGTATAGCGATTGATTCGTAATCAATAGGTCGAGGGTTCAAGTCCCTCCGGAGGCTTGTTTTTCTTATAATAAGGCTTTGTAACGATTTCCTTCAAGATCAATATTAATATCAGATCTTCGAATATGAGTAGGTACATAGTCAAGAACAACTTTACATCGATCGTCCTCTGATAAACTGTTTTGGAGAGTCTTCTCTTTTACATTCAGAGAAACCATACGTGTTCTTCCTCCTTTTCTTCCAAATGAGACTATTCGAGACGATACTATTCCTGATAAATCTAACTCTTTTACAAGATCTGCAACTCTTTTTGAAGTTAGAGCGTTTAAACTGTATAAACGTTTACTTAGTTCTTTATAGGTGTTATAAATCTCGCCAGTATTGGATTCTTGTCCATTTCTATGTTTCTGATTTAGGTATATTGACATTAATATTACCTTTTGTTGCACTGGTAAATTTTGAATAAACTCTTCTGTTGAATCCTTATCCAATTCCTGCTGAGCAAGATTAACTGCATCGACTGTTAATTTAGGTTTTCCTGACCGTTCTACAATTTCTGCACATTTTCGCAATAAAGATAATGCTCTACGGGCATCTCCGTTCTCTTTAGCTGCTACTGCTGCGCATAATCGCAGTGCACCTTCTTCATATGTGTTTTTATGAAAGGCTAAATCCGCTCTAGAATTGAGGATGTCAAATAATTCTACCGCATTATATGCAGGAAATACCAATTCTTCTTCGCAAAGACTAGATAATACTCGAGGATCAAGGTCTTCTTTAAAATTCAATATATTTGATATACCTATTAGGTTGACTTTTGAGGTTCGTAGGTTTTCATTCATCCGGGATAAAATGTATAATACTGAATCCTTGGATTTTTTATCTTTTATAGAATCAATTTCGTCCAGTATGATAAAACAAAGAGTTTTTTTTGATTCTAATAGAGAAATTAAGCGACCGATAAGTACATCTCGTGGAGTACCTGTAGGTGGTAGGAAATTTTCAGGATCCAATTGATTACAAATGGTTGCTAAAACTCGATATCCAGAACGTACTTGATTACAGTTAATATAGATCCAATTTAAATCTGGAATCCCAATCTCGGTACATTTTTTACTAAGTTTCCTACTGACATGCTTCACTACGGCTGTTTTCCCTGTTCCAGTTTTTCCATATATGAAGATATTTTGCGGAGTTGAATTTCGTAATGAACAAGCCATATTCTGAGCAATTGATTGTATTTGGGCATTACGGTGGAGAATCACATCAGGTATATGTGTTGCCATCAAGACATCACGATTCTTGAAGATCTGAGGCCTCTCCAGGTAGTCGTCAAAGAATTGGTCTAAATTAAATCCGAACTGCTTTTTTCCCGTTTTATTTCACACCCTATCTTGATAAAATCGTCAAGTTTAATGCCAAAAATGATATTTCGTTCCTATATTTGAAACAAATACATTTTCTTTCATAGTATATTAACTTTCGATTTTAGTCGGTGAAACAAAGAATGTCGGTTGGATATAAAAACCCAATTGTTAATTGTGTAGTTATTAAGGAAGCACTAGAAAGACGGTGCATTGTTAATCCGTTAATTTTTGGATCTGTTCTAATATTTTTGTTAAAGTTTCTCCAGCTTTTTCATAAAACCGTACTGTAGTTACACTATCAAAAGGGGTAGGTTGATTATTTATAATAATTAGATCAGCCCTATTTTCCAATGCATATTGAGGACAATATGCAGCAGGAGTCACAGTAAGACTCGATCCAACAACTAGAAATACATCTGCTAGTTGTGAATGATGAAAAGACTGTCGAATTTCTTTCTCGGGTATTGAATCACCGAAATTAATTATTGAAGAAACAATTCTACCTCCACATTCGGGGCAAACAGGTTGTCCTTGGCGTATTGGATGAGTACGATAGCCTTTTCCCCAGATTTTCTCATCCCATATATTTTCTTTCTTGAACCTTTTCTCACACCCTAAACAACGCATAAGTTCCATATTTCCATGAAATTCTGCAATAAGTTCTTCTTTTATCCCTGATTTTAAATGTAAATTATCAACATTTTGACTGATAAGGAATTTCATCTTACCCATATCCTGCAATTCAACAATAGCTTTATGAGCTAGATTTGGATCTACACTACTCCATTTTGGCATTTTAGGAGGTGGTAAACCCTTATCTCTGCGAGTCCACAGCCCATCCGGGCCTCTATAATCCGGTATCCCAGATTCAGTAGAAACTCCTGCACCTGTGAAAATAACCAGATACTGAGAATGTTTTATTAATTCAGCTGCTTCTTTAATTCGTTCCAAAAAAGTATCATCATTTACCATTAGGGTGATGAAGAAAATCGAAAATATATATCATTAGGTCCTATTAGTACTATGGAGCCACTAATCCTATTTTATGGTGCGGGTGCTATTGGATGCACACTATATAAATGGTTACAGCCATTTTATAAAAAAGCAATATTGCTAGCACGAGGAAAAACAGCTGAGAATATTCGATCTTTAGGATTAAGTATATATGAAAACGATCCACAAAAAATGGAATCAATTTCTCAAATATCATTAATTGAATCTCTTGAGGAATTAGATGAAGAACCAGACATCATAATTATAACAGTTAAAAATTATAATCTAGAAGATGTATGTCAAACCATCAAGAAGAGATTCCAGTCAGATAAATCATTGATAATTTCATTACAGAACGGGATTGAAAATTTAAAAATCTGTCCTAAATATTTTTCCCGGGTAATTTATGGAGTTATTTGTTATAATGCATGGAGAGACACTCCTAATGTTATTGGATACAAAGAAAAAGGACCAATTATTCTCGGAACTCCAGAGAATATACTTGTTGAAGAGATGAAATATGTTAAAAATTTATTCCAAAAGGGGTTTCCTTGTGAGATTACTAATACGTATTTGGATGCTGCGCATAACAAAATTCTCTTAAATTTATCGAATTCGTTTTTTACACTAATTGGGGTGGGATTTCAAAAAATTCCATCTCTCAATAAATTTCGAATTCTCACTACTTCAATCACCTATGAAGGTCTTAAAATATTGAAAAAAGCTGGATTTAAAGAGGTAAAACTAGGTTCTCTTCCTTCTTGGACATTAATTAAAACCGCAGCAACCCTTCCCGGATTTATTACCAATCCTATATTTAAAAAAACAATAAAAAAATCAACTGGTATTAATTCGATGGCTCAGGATTTGTTCATAAATAAGAATAGAACAACAGAACTTGATAGTTTAAATAAATATCTCCTCGATCTAGCTGAGAAAGTGGGATTCGATGCAAAAATCAACAAAAAATTATATGAAATTTGCCAGGAAGAATTTTCAAGAGACAATTTCCACTCTCTGGGGATTGAATCTGTTTGGAACCAATTTCAAGATGTACTCTAGTTTGACCATAAAAAATATACCTTAGGCAATGTATTGATGGATAGTAGGAGAGAACTCCCCATGACTGAGCAAGTTAAAATTGCGAAGAAAAAAGATATCAAACTGCGTTCCCTTATTTTTACCGGATTGGGGGGGACGATCGGAGGGACAATTTATGTAATTATTGGGCAAACCATTGCTACCGCTCGTGCTGGAATCCTTGTATCAATTGGATTACTGGGTATTTTAATTATATTTCTGGTTCAGAATTATGCTGAGCTTTCTTTATCGCTCCCCATTCTAGGTGGAGGATATTCTTTCTCAAGAGAAGCAATTGGTGGATTTTGGGGATATTTAATTGGTTGGTTGTTATTACTGGGAAATATGGCTTTTGCTGCATTGTCAGGTTTAGGTTTTGGTTTATCATTATCTGTGTTTTTCCCAAATCAAGAGAACTTAGCAGAATCTTTCCTTCCGATTATTGGATTTTGTGTGATTTCAGCTCTCAGTGTTCTCAACCTATTAGCTTATAAAAATTTGCAGAAAGTTATGAAAGTTTTTACATGGATATTAATTTCTGGATTCGTGATTTATATCATTTTAGGATTAAGTTTGGGACCATTTTTAAGACCAACCAATTATAATCCCCCAGATCTATTGGAAGGAATAAAATTCGGGAACATCATGCTTGTTAGTCCCGTTTTATTCGGTATATTTTGTTTATACGAATGGAACTCGGCATTTGAATCTATTACCTCCAATATTGATCAGATAAAGTTATCCCATAAAAAAATCCCAAGAGCCTTTTTAGTATCCATACTAATTGGTCTTATAATTTATTTTATGGTCAGCTTAACAACATTACTTAATATGGGTTCTTATGGTAGCCCAACATGGTTTACAATTACCAACTCACCTAATCCCCTTGCAGAGACACTAAATACTATAATAGGTCCTACAGATCTTGGACCTATAGGTTTGTATTTAATTGGTTTTGCTGGTATGATTTCCACGATGACTTCTGCTCAATCAGCAATCCAACTTTCGTATCGAATTACATACGCAATGGCTCGGGATGGATATTTACCAAATAGATTAGCACGAAATGAGTCTGAAACCGGTGCAAGAATCCCTAAAATTACAATATTGATTAGCTGTTTAATCATTTTGGTAGCTACTTTATTCTTCAATGCTGGTAATTTAGACATATTAATTGATTTCTCAAACTTTTCCATAATTTTATCCATGAGTTTATTATCCTTTAGTGTGATTATCCTTAGAAAAAAACGCCCCAATCTGAAAAGGCAATACAAAACACTATTCTATCCTGTAGTTCCTATTTTAACAGGAGTAATTTGCTTAATTCTTATAATTTTTATTGCGCCTAACGGACTGGCAGTGGGGATTTTAATGACTTTATTTGGAGTAGTGATCTATGGTCTAAAATTAGCAAAACGAGAACGTATTCTCTTAATGTTAAGTGGCACAAAAATTGCGGCAGTTATTTTAACGGTTTTAGTCATTATTTTTACAAAAAATGAGTTTGTGATGCACTCGGGTATATTCCAAGGAATGATTGAAGTATTAGATGGTAATTTGATTCTAGTAATTTGTGGAATTAGCTTGGTTACAATAATAATTGACATCAAACCATTGGATACAATAATACGCCAAAGAATGAAAAAATTAGACCAAGATGCACAAGTAGTTTCTGAGATCGTTGAGATTGATAGAGACAAGAAAAAAGTGATCTACCATTTTAATTTAATTTTAGGTAGTATAATGTTTGCTATGGCAGTGATACTCTTTTTCTATGTATTTCTGATTGGAACCAGCATTCGAAACAACTTCGTTATGATTACAGACAAATTTTATGGAACTCAAAATATGCAAGAAATTGCATTGGTAGTGTTCACCTTATTTGGTATAATTTTGTGTATTAATGGGTTTAAGAGAATATATGTGGAGATAGAAAGTCGAAAAATTAAAATCTGAATTTACAAATACAATCTTGCACTTAACAACTTTCCATAGAAGTGGAGATAGCCAAGCCAGGTCTACGGCGCCAGACTGAGGCTCTGGTTCATAGAGAAGCGAGGGTTCGAATCCCTCTCTCCACACTATTTTTATTATCAAACCAAAATTTAACAGAAAAAGGTAGTTATGAGAGAAAAATCACTCTCGTCTATAGATTTTTGTTCCACATTCTTCACAAAATGTGAAAGATTTTTCTAGAAGAACAAATTTCATCCTTTCACTAAAAGGTTCTCCACAGTCCGGGCAGAAGCTCTCTACAGCGGAGGATGATTTAGATTCCAAATGTTTTGAAATTTCTTGTTCTTTTGATTCTGATTCATGATATATGATTTTTGGTTCAGGTTGGGTGATTTCAGGTTTACTGGAATGTACAGCTACTGGTCCAGTCTTGGTTTTTGGTTCTTTTATAATTACAACTGGAGGTTGT
>JAEOUK010000460.1 GCA_016839385.1 Promethearchaeota archaeon | reverse complement strand
TCTCAATTCCAACTGTTCATCTAAAATATAGTGATAACGTGCGCTTACGATATCCCGTATGTTTTTCCCAATTAATTCTTCAGCACTGTATCCAAGTATTTCACAGAAACGAGTATTTACATAAGTAAAATTGTCATTGGTATCACCTATTGCAAAACCTTCTTCCATTCGGTCCACTAACATTTTAAAGCGTTCTTCACTCTGTTTGAAAGCACTCTCTGCTTGCTTAGCCTCAGTGATATCATTTAAAATTACTAAATTAGCATAAGAGTCTTGGAAAGTAATTGTTTGCGAGAAAACTTCAAAATAAACCAATGTCCCATCCCCACGTATTCCACGAAACTCATAATGTGGAATATATCCTGGTTCACCTTTTTCCTTCATAATAGATTGAGATTTTACAAACTCTCTGTCATCAGGATGAATTGTTTTTAAAAATTCAAAAGCGTCCCACTTAAGGACTTCATCTCGTGAGTAACCCTTCATTTCAGCATATCGATGGTTGGTGTATAGCATTTTCCCGTCACGCATTATAGCTATACCCAAAATATCAAAACTAAGCAAATCCTCAATATCAATCAATTGTTGTTTTCGAGGAATAGTTCTTCGAAAAGAAGCCATTATCGCCCGTCGTCCTTTGAATAAAAAAGTTTTCAGTTCAATTTGATAATGGGCAGTATATGCGGGTTTTCCTGTTGATTTTCCAGAAAGAATGATGTCATGTAGATAGGTTTTGGAAACAGAATCGCTATTTTTTTGAAAAAATTCTAATTTATTGATGAAATTCTTTCCCAATAATGAATCATCAATTTGTTTTCCAATTATTTCGTTTTTTGAGTATTCAAAATTATTTTCAAAGGTTTGATTTACCCAATAAACTTTTTTGTCTACAATGATAAGTAAAGCATCTCGGATCTGATTGCAAATTGTAAATAAATCACTAATATCCATATCTTCCAAGACGCTATCTCCAAAATTGTATGCATAATCTGAGTCCTAGATTAAAACAATATTAATAATCAGAGTGAATCTTAAGTGGTTTATCGTTCTTCTTTGACTATCACATTAATTTTCAAAAGTATAACTTTTTGAATATATAACGCCTATACAGAAGTAGATAACAACATGCAGAGCATTTGTTTTGTATTGCTTTCTGGTGGTTTATCCTCTCGATTGTCAAGAGATAAGGGATTAATACCTTTAGGTAAAGAAAATAAGCCACTTATTCAACACGTGTTAGAATCTATTGAAGATTTTCTTTTAACTTTAAATCTAAACACTCGTATACCCATAAAAATCGTTTTAAATAATTACATCCAACAAGATGAATATCTAGAAGCAATTCCGACATTAAACGAAGATCAAATTATTATAGATGAGGTTGTGTGGAATAAATTGTTTTCTGATATTCCTCAACCACCGAGAGGTAGCCTATTTGGGTTATATACAGCATTGGCAGAACTCAAATCTGAATTCCGCAATGTTTTTGTGTTGCCTTGTGATACTCCTTTAATTTCGGTTACAGTACTCAGTTATATTTTCAATGAATTTTTTAAAAATGATTTACATAGAAAACGGAGAAGAAGAAAAACAAAATCCTATAATTCATATATTCCGCAGTGGAATTCAGGAAAATTTGAGCCATTTTTTTCCATTTATCACGTTAAAAGTATTTTGCCAATTTTGGAACAAAAAATATTCAAAAAACATTACTCCTTCCAGAAAACTTTTGAAGAAATAACGAACGATTTCAATTTCAGTGATGACAACGGGATAGAGTATGAAGTAAATATAGTTACGATTCCTATTGAAAAAGAGTTACAAAAATATGATGATAACTTGTATAATTTCATGGATGTGGATTCTGAAGATAGCTTGAAAAGAATAAATGATATAATTTTACAAAAAAGTTAAGATATAGGGATTATTACCCCCCTTTCCCGAATAAATCAGAAGGTTTTATCAAATGGGTATCTTTTTTCTCTTTCTTCTTCCCCTTTTTCATGTGGTCAGGCACAAAACCATAAATCTCAGGTTCTTCTTCATCAGTGGATGAGCCATAAGGTTTACCAAATTCTGTTCCAATATTCTCAGTGGTTGTACCAGAATCGGATGCTCCAAAACCATCTTGGGAATTTACAGGAATTCCTCGACCTGTAATTGCACGTAATTCTCGCATTACGTTTTCAAGATTCATACCTTGCATGGATTTACCCATAGTATCCATTATCTCTTTCAAACTCGCACTAGTTTCTCGAATTCCTTCTGGATTAATTCCTGTAAGTAATGTATCTAATGAATCATCTATAGATTTATTCAATTTGCTAAGTGATGCCTGAATTTTCTTCCAATTATCATTAAATTGATCAGCAATCTTCTTGATAAACGTGACTACCTCATTCATGAATTTTACATGCTCTTCGTATCGCTCATTATCCTTAGCTCGTAGATCACTGATTAACATCATGAGTTTTCGAATATCTGCATTTTGTTCTTCACTCATTTTTTGGTCACTTGAATAATATAATGTGTGTCTGTGCTATATGTGATAATGTTTTGTTATCAAACCAAAATATCTATGGAGTAGATGAAATTGATGTGGGTAAAATTGTTAATAAAAAAGAAAACAAAATGAATTGTGGGACTAAAAGTATTCTTTTGTGGGAAAATTTTATATGCATCAATGGAGTTACTTGTTTTAATAACATCAAAAATGAAAAAAAATGAAAGAGACAGAGATTCTGAAATTGGATCGTCGTGGTCGTATTGTTATTCCACGCATAATGAGAAAAAGCCTCGGTTTAACCGAACACACTCAATTACTAGCAATTTCGGATAGTGAGGAAAAAAAGATTTCACTAGTACCTCTTCAACTTGCAGAAGATAGGGTATATATCAAGATAAAAATAAATATGCCTGACACACCCGGAAGTTTATCATCTATCACGAATGTGTTTGGAGAATTAGGACTGTCTATGGTATATCTTGAAACTATCATTGTGAAAAAGGGATATATAGCAGAAACTAACATAATAGCTCCTACACCAACAGATATTTCTCTTGAAGAATTGAAAAATATGTTGTTAGATAAGGGTGGAGCGAAAAATGTAGTTATTAATGAAGGAAAATCGCATCTTGCATTAGATGAAGATTGATTTTAGCGTTTTGAATTTAGGTTGAGGGTCATTGTATAGATCCTAGGTGGATTCATTAATGGCAAAAAAGCGAAAATCAAGTAAACCTAACAACCAAGACACAGAGGAAGATCAGAATAGTTCTGAATCAAAAACTCGACATAAAATTGAGATACAAAACTTGATTATTGCTTTAGAAGCAAAGGACACAGTTCCAATGCTGAAATCCTCAATTTCAGATTTGACGGGTCAAAACGAAGATGAAAATATTGTTGATTCCCCCTCATTTTTATCTAGTGATTCCATTCCTACCACTGAAACAAAATTAATTCTAGAACCAAAACATTTGCCAGAGAAATCCGAACGAAAAAAATATACTAGTACTGGAGAACTTTTTGGAGATATAGGTGTGTTTTTAACAGAATTAATAGATTCTTATGCTCAGCGATATGATTCATGGGAGGAAAGTACTAATTCTGTGTTGTCTGTATTACGAAAATTACAGTCAATAACTTCAGATAATACTCAACAATTAATTTCCACAGTTGAAACTCTTCACGATCAGATAAATGAGGGTTTAGAAAAATTTCGGGTGAAAAGGGATTATGTTGAAACATATTCAGAGTCAAATCATACCGAAGTAGCACGTATGCTAAAAAAGACTTTAGTTTTATTAGCACTTCAAATAAAAGAGTTTAAAGTAAAAAATATGCTGAATCAGCTCATTTCTATTTATACAAAATAAAGAGAGACTCATTATGGAGAAACAAAGCTTAGCTAGTATGTTAAAAGCCGAAAATATCAAACTCAAAAAGAAAATTGATGATTTAGAAGATACATTAACACGTATTGCAGGTTCTGTACACATTTTTTCTGCAGGTTCAACAGAATCAAAAATTGATTTATATTCAAAAGTTGTCGAGGTAATTAATTCAGCCAGAGAAAACTTGAAAATTGTTACTCCCAAAATGGGGTCCGAGTTTGCAGATGTTTTAATTGACAAGGCAAAAACTGGTACTAAAATTCAAGTGGTGATTAATGATCGAAGAATCTTGGTGGAGGAGACAAAACTAGCAAAATCTCAGAAAAAAGATGTGAATTATGAAAAAATCTATGATTTATTAAAAGTCACTCCAGAAATTGATTTGATCAACAATCCAAATGTAAGATTCTTAATGGTTTGGACTAGGAAAAATGTGATTTTTGCCGGGGGATGGTTAGAAAAGGAGTTACTCGAGAAAACAATTCTATTAGGAGTACATGTCCAAGACATTGCAAAAATTGAGGAATTGTTAGAGATTTATAAGCAACTACTCCCTACATTCATGCGGTAATTAAATTTCACATTTATTTTATCATAAATCTCATTACCTGAATTTTCATTCGTTTTGTCTTCATTTAAGCATGTTGTATTTGTGAATAGTTTTTTAGGTGCATTCACACTTCTATAGTTTAAATATTCCGTTGAATTTTCCCATTAGGAGACATCAGAGGGTAATCACATGATTGAATATCAAGAATTTTTATGCTATGCTCTTGAAAATGATGGTACACATAAAGAAATGGAGATTGAGGAAGATCAAATTGAAGAAAAACTTCATCCTGATGATGTGCTTATATTTATAAAACAGGATATGCGTCGTTTATGGATCTGGAAGGGACCTAAAGCTCCTGTAAGAAAACGCTTCATATCCTCACGTGTAGCTGCTAAGATTCAAGAAGAAATTCGGAGAGAATCAGGTAGACACCTAAAGATTGTTTCTGTTGATGCTGGTGATGAACCCACAGAATTCTTATCTACATTTAATCTGGATAGTATGGAAACCACCGAAAAAATAAATGATATGGTGTATATTCGGAATATTGAACGGGACCGATTGAAGGAAGAGGAAATAAAGAAGACAGTGCAAAAAACCAAATCCGATGATGAATATTGGAGCCCGATTTTAGAAGAAACTGAAGATTCTACGACTGTGCATTCTTCTATACTATCAGAATCAGCTCCAACCCCACGACTACAGACATCTACCCATTCATATCCTCGAGACATCCCATCAAAACGGAAACAATCGAAAAAAGATGATCAAGAAATAATCATTAAAATTTTGGAATCAGAACCTCCAAAAGGCATGACCCGAGTAAACATAATTGTTGGAACTAGACTATATGCACCGAGTAAGAAAACCAGCGAAGTTTTTGGAGAGAAAATAGAAACCGAAACATGGGAAATTGTATCTAAACTCCCTAAGGATGTTATTGATTTTACTACGAAACAAATTCGGGTTTATACAGATAAAGATACAGGAGAAATCCAAGCAACAGTAGTGTACAAGAAAGATCAAAAACCGACCAAACCAGAAGAATCTGTCGCCAATACTTCTGCTAAAACCAAACGAGAGTTACCAAAAATCCCTAGTACTGAAGAATAACTTCTATCAAATTTTAACAAACTTTTTAGTTTTTGAATGCTAAAACCTATCTATAGAGAGACCCCAAGGGTTACACCTCCATATGTCAAAAATTTCAATAATCATTTCTAATATTAAAGGCACATTTGTTCGATGGAAACAGTATCTTCAAATTACAGAAATGGGTGAAATTATCCGCCGATATTTTGTTATGAACGCTTTTGATGGAGTATTGACGAGCCTCGGCATTATTATTAGTAATTTCGCGCTTTATTTTGCAGGGCAAGTGGTATCAAGGCAATCAATCTTGATAACAGGGTATGCTACTACGATAGCTATTGGTATTTCTGGTCTTGCAGGAGCATTTTTAGCAGAAACGGCAGAATTACGTAGATCTAACATAGAAATAAAAGAAGCTATGGCAGTTTTCATGCAAGACAAGTCTCGATTGGGAAAATCTGAAAAAATTAAATTGAATGAAGAGGATTATTATCCAAAAGTAGATCTCAAAGGAAAGAAACTCAACACTATCAACGGCGAGGAAATTGAACGAATTGTTATAGATCCCATTGCAATTAAAAAAGCAGCGGATACAAAAAAATTACGAAAAAAAATCAGTTTTGGATTCAGAAAGAAGGAGAAAAAAGAAGAAAAATCTCTGTCCGAAAAAGCGGAATCATTTTCTTCAGTGATAGCAGCAATTATTGACGGGTTCTCTCCTGCATTAGGATCTATATTTGGATTTGTACCGTTCTTTTTTCTGGAACAGCCTAATCCGTTAATTTATGGAATTTCTTTATTTATAGAAGTTTCCATCTTATTTTCTCTTGGAGCATATCTAGCTAAAATATCCGAAGATAAAATTTGGTTATATGGCTTGAGTATGGTTGCAACAGGCATATTGACCTCATTAGTAGGGTTTGCTATAGTACAAATTGCAGGAGGAAACTAATATCATGGCAAAGAATGATGAAAAAACCTATGGAAGCGAGATGGGAACTTTTTCACGGTGGAAGCTTTATGCAGAAATGACTGACCTCGGTGAAATTGCTCGCCGATATTTTGTAATGAACTTCTTTGATGGAGTATTGACTGTATTAGGGATTGTAATCGGAAGTTTTATATTGTTTTTAGGAAACAATAGTCCCACAAAACTTGAAGTAATAGTTCCAGCATTAGCAACTTCGGTTGCAATTGGTATTTCTGGGATATCTGGAGGGTATTTATCTGAACGTGCAGAGCGAAAAAGAAATATCATTGAACTGCATAAAGCTATGGCAGAACTTGAGGATGAATCACAAGCAACTCCAGATTCTGTACATTTTAAAGAAGAAGATTATTATCCAGTTGAACCAATTGAAGAATTTGAAGAAAATCAATTAAATAATAAAGAATCTGAAAAAGTTTCTGTAGATCCTCAACCTTCACCATCGAATATAATTGCAAAAACCTTTCAAAAAGAAAAAACGTTGGCAGAAAAAGCAGAGCGGTATGCATCTTGGATTGCATCACTTATAAATGGAGTTTCACCTGCAGTTGGAGGTTTTGCAGTCGTAGTTCCGTTCTTCTTCATGGATTTTGTTAATGATTTGATTATTTACATTAGTTGTTTTATATTAATTATGTTGCTGCTTTTTGGATTAGGAGCATACTTAGCGAAGATTTCTAAAGACTCAATTTGGAAATAT
>JAEOUK010000459.1 GCA_016839385.1 Promethearchaeota archaeon | reverse complement strand
CTGCTAAGTACACTTGCACAACTTCCGCACCAGCTCTAGATCCTGTATTCTTTACTTCTACAGTCACAGCAAAAGTGCCAGATTTCTCAATCTTTGGGTTGTTTACTTGGAGATTTGATAGTTCAAATGAAGTATATGAGAGACCATATCCAAAAGGAAATTGTGGTTCGATATTTTCTTTATCAAAATATCTGTATCCAACATAGATTCCCTCATCGTAATAAATTTTTAATTCCTCCAAATCTCCTGGAAAATTCCTTTCGGATTTATGAGCAGGATGATCTTCAAGTTTCTTTGGGTAAGTGACTGGTAATTTACCAGAAGGATTTACATCCCCAAATAGAACTCTAACGACAGCATTTCCACCAGTCATTCCGGGATACCAAGCGTTTAATAAAGCAGGTGCTTTTACCAAAAATGGTCCACAATCAATAGGACTCCCCGCAATGAGTACTACAATTGTATTTGGATTTTTCTTGATTGTACTGTAAAAAAGATCTATTTGCTCTTTTGGTAAACCATATTCAATTCGATCTGTTCCCTCAGTATCCCCATAGAATTTTTTCTTTAGGAATATCATTTCCAGAAGGCTACCTCCATGATTCAATCCGAGAAACAAAAACACTACATCAGCATCTTCAGGTTCATCCACTAATACCGCTTTTCCTTTGATGTACTCTGAAATTCCTTCATAAGGGGTGATGAAAAATGGCGGTACAACTGCGGAACTACCTCCATGTAACGGTTTTCCAAATATTTTTTTAGCGTTTGGACCGAGAACAGCAATTTTTTTCACTTCTTCTATATTAATTGGGAGGATTCCATCATTTTTGAGTAGTACCATGCCTTCTTCAGCCACTTCTTGCTCAAGATCTTGATGCTCTTTGATATTAATTTTCTTCTTTCCTCTTGTTTTCGACGTACAGAACAATCCCACTCGGAAAAAAGTTTGAAGTAATGGTCTTACAACATAATCGATATCAGATTCAGTGATTTTTCCGTCATCTAAAGCATTCTGAATATTTCCTGGTTCCAAAGTTTTGCTCATATACTTCCCAGGCATTTCAAGACTTAGACCGGCTTTGATGCATTGAGTAGCTCCACCTTTAACGTCTTTCGACGCACCCCAATCGGTAACAACGTGTCCCGTAAATCTCAGCTGATCCCTTAAAATATCCTTCAACGTATATTTGTTTCCTGAGGCATAAACACCATTTATTTTGTTATAAGAACTCATAATTCCCCATGGATCAGTCTTCGCTATGATTCTCTTATAGTTTTTTACATAAATTTCTTGTAATGAGCGTTCGTCGATTATTGTATCAATTTTGAAGCGTTCGGTTTCTGAATTGTTCGTTATGTAATGTTTAATACAAGCAGCTGTTTTTTCAGATTGGATACCACGGACTAATTCGACTGCCATATCAGAAGAGAGAATGGGATCTTCACTTAAATATTCGAAATTTCTGCCGCATAAAGGAGATCTTATTATATTCACACCCGGTCCTAAAATTTGGTGCCTTCCAACTAGCTTGGTTTCCTTTCCCATCGCTTTTCCGACTCGATAACCTAAGTGTTTATTCCATGAAGCTGCTAATGCTATTGTAACCGGAAATCTAGTGCATTTACTTCTTTTTGAAGAGTGCCACGCTACACCTAGAGGACCATCGGTCATTCCAAATGCTGGAATCTTTAATCGGGGAATGGGGTTAGTTTCCCATAAATTTTTGCCCCTAACAAGTAGAATTTTTTCTTCTAATGTTAATTTAGATAATAAATCTTCCACTCTATCCTCTATCTCTGTTGAATTATCAAGATACTTATCCATGTTTATTCACTTTATTTTTTGTTTGGTTTTATTTGATTTTTTGTTTTCGACTTTGAAATCCAACCCCTTGGATTTCGTTTGAGTTCGTTTTGAAATTCCTCTAATTGTGTCTTCAATTTTTCAGCTACTTTTGGATGATGAAGAATCTGATCATACGATTCTTGATCATAGTTTTTCATATCAAAAACGAAAGGACGGATATTCAAATAGGCATAAGTTGAATTATCCGACTTATGCCGTGTATGATATTTATAATTCTTATCTCTAACAGCAAGGATTTTCTTCCCCCAATGATAGTAAAGAAAATCATGAGGAGAATCCTTCTCAGAACCATAAAGTAAAGGTAAGATATTTTTTCCATCATAGATTCTATCTGTGGGCAGAGGAATTCCTAAAAGATTTAATATCGTAGGGAAGATGTCCGTATTCATCGCCATTTCATCGATTTCAATCCCATTGGAAATCATTCCTGGATAACTTACAATAAATGGAACTCTTTGTCCTCCTTCGAAGGGCAATCCTTTACGACCTCGATGATATCCAGGATTACCTTCATGCCAAGGACCGTTATCGCTTGTAAAGATAATGAGAGTATTTTCCTTAAGATTCAGTTCATCCAATAATTTGATTATCTCACCAACGCTCCAATCGACTTCTTGAACAGTATCCCCATACAAACCTGCTTTTGAAGTTCCTTGAAATTCTTCTGATGCATGTAAAGGATTATGTGGAAAAGGCTGACAATAATGTAGGAAGAACGGCTTGTCTTTATGATCTCGAATAAATTTCAATCCTTCTCGAGTTAATGATTTTGTCAAATTATTCTGATCAGCAGGAGCGGGTTG
>JAEOUK010000458.1 GCA_016839385.1 Promethearchaeota archaeon | reverse complement strand
GTGAAAGTTATTTTGGTGATTTTTTCATGATTAACACTGGAAGTGCGTATGCAAATCAGATAACTCTTGAATTTATGAAAAGAATCTGAGTTTTCCTTTTTTCTCTATTTGGAAAATATATTTTTATGCTGATGAATTTGGGAAAGCTTTCGATTCATTATTTAATTCAATATTCCTCGAATACGTCATAGTGAACTAAAATCTCTCTATTTCATTCTCTTTGTGTTCCTCTGCAAAAAAATTAATGGTAAAAATAGGGAAATCTTTCCATATAATATTGAAAGATTTGAAAGTAATTTGGAGAAGTAATGCATAATCAGTTATTGCACTCCTGCTAGATACTATAGTATATTAATTCCAATTAAAACAAATGACAGATCATGAAACCCGAAGTATTAACGAGCTGTGGCTATCGATGTGACTTATGCTTAGCTTATCGTCCTAATGTTGAAATACATGATGAACGGAAAAAGTTAAGTGATGGTTGGTTCGAGTATTTCGGATTTCGAATCCCAGCAGAACAGATCGTTTGTGAAGGATGCATGTCTACAGACGAATCTGAGCGTATTGATAAAAATTGTCCCGTAAGATCATGTGTTAATGCAAAAAAAATAGTAAATTGCGCTTATTGTGATGAGTATATATGCCCTAAACTAAAAGACCGAATTGTCGAATATTCGGAAGTTTTGGCAAGATATGGAAAGGATATTTCAATGGAAGATTACGAGAACTTCATTAAACCGTATGAGTCCAAACCTAGGCTTGAATTTCTCCGATCTAAGATTACAAAATCTTATAATTCCTAAATTACCCATTAATTCTTTTATATAAATTTTAAAATGGAGTTTTTATTTCTTAGTTCGAAATTTTTTCTTAACATTGAGAAATCAGATTGTATTTGTACCTAAACTAATCCCATACATACGCTTATTAATTCAAATTTTTTCCAATCGATCATCAGTTCTTAAAAGAAGTGATAAAAAATGGCAAAAGGAAGCAATACAGCTGCAATTGTGATTCTCGCAATTTTAGCACTTGGAGGATTGGGCTTATCCGGTTATATGTTCATCAACGACCAATTTTTTGGAGGTGATGAGACTAATCTGCTTTTAGCAGTCTATGAGGAGTCTTATGGCTCAGGGATTAGTTTCAATATAAGTTTTGGTGTTAATCAGCTAAACCCAAGTGAATATTTCACTTTATCTGCTGATAATGAGACTTTCACCTTTCATCATGAAGGATGGTACAAATTTACTTTCAATACTTATTGGACAGGTTTACTTCCCACGGATGGTTATGTATTAGGAGTATATAAGAATGGAGTTGTTGTTGAACATCCGGGTTATGTTACAAACGCTGCAGATTCGATTTATGCTCTTAATTTGGAATACTATTTACATTGTGATGTAGATGATTCAATCTATTTTAAATGCAATAGTGTATACGGAGATTCGTTTAGTATGCCTGGAGAGCACTCTTATGACCAAATAATTCTCGAGTACATTATCACTGAATAATTCTAATATCTCCCTTTTTTTAATTTCAAACATGAAAATATCAATGGTAGAGATAGAGAAATCTCTCCATGTAATAAAGAAAGATCTGATTATAAAATCCAGGAAAATAAACATCGTTGCCATGACCCGCAAAGGGAAATTGAATTAAAGCACAATCAGTTCTACCAAATCCAATATAGGTTTCTTTTATTCTCTGAGATTGAACAATTAAGGGATCTTGATTTCCTTGAAAGATCAAACATGGAGGAGCTGAATTATTTAATAATTGGACTGGATCAACCCATTCCGGTCTACTAGTCTCCATGAAATCCAAAGAAGCATTGTTAGCTGGGTAAAATGGTACCATACCTTTGATTGTGAACGCGCTTGAGAATTCTGTGTAATTTTTTGCTGCTAAACTTAGCGCAGTAGCACATGTCAGTTGACCACCCGCAGAACCTCCAGAAATAAAAGTGGAATCCAAATTAGCTTCATATTCAATTGCATGAGATTCGAGATAATGTGTGAAATTGCCAATATGACGTAACATATCATCAAGTGTGAAGTTTCCCATGACATTTTCAGGCTCAAATGGTAAATTATCGAAAAGGTCACTTTCGTTGTTGAGTCCATATTGAATATCAAACACACAGTATCCTTGACTCGCAAAGTATCTATTGATCATTCCAATATTACCCGGTCCTGATTTATCTCCTATTACCCACCCACCTCCGTGAATTCGAATAAGAACCGAATTATTACCGGGTAAATCTACTCCAGAACTGGGAGGAAGATACGCATCGAAATATAAATTGATGGATTGATCAACAGGGAACGCACTTAATGATCCGTTGAAATATAGAATATCCTTTAATTGGATGCATTCGAAATCTCGTGGACCAAGAAAATAATCCATTATCTGGAAATGGTCTTGTTTGAAATATTGAGTAACATTCCCGGGTATTGCTGATCCCCAATCTCCTCCATATTCCGGATTAAATGCATTATCGAATTCTTTTTCAGCACTTCGAATATAAAATGGTGTTCCCAACACAGGTACAAAACTTATACTTGAAATTATGACACCGATAATAATGGTTGTGAGAATGACGGTTTTTTTCTTTTTGGAGTTTTTAAAGAGTTGTTCAAGACTACTGCTAATCTGAAAAGTTTTACTAAAAATGATTAATCCGAAGAATAAACTGAGCATCGAGGAAAATACCCCTATCATGAACATACCCAACGATCTGGCAAAGAAATATGCGATACCAATTATTATTCCAAAAATAATCAGAGTAATATTAAGTAAAATTGAAATAATCAGCCATATTTTATTTCCTTTCTTTTGAATTACCTCTCTTCTTTCTTCAATTTGAACTCCCCTTAATTCTTGGATTTTTGAATTGAACCAATAATTATGAGCATAAAAGAGACTTGAAGCATGGACAAATATTAACAAATATAAAATTAGAAGAAAATTCTCAACATGATTAGATCCAACTGTAATTTCGGTATAACCTACAAAATTAATTAATAATTGAATCAGAAATACGAAATTAGGTAATATAAAGAAAAATTTCATAGAAATCCTCATTCTCTTTTTATATTGATATTTAAGAAAGAGAAAATAGATCATTAC
>JAEOUK010000457.1 GCA_016839385.1 Promethearchaeota archaeon | reverse complement strand
CTCAGATAGCTTCTCTTCTTCAGGTGATAATTCCATCTTTTCTATTACCTCAAAAATCAGTTAGATACAAAATGAACTTAAAATTGTAGATTTTAAACTTCATTTCACTAAAGTTACAAAATAGCATTGTAGATAGATGTAACAAACCTAACTTGTAAAGGAATCAAGCAATTTAAAATAACAATCGACAACTTATAAGATAAATCCGCCTTCTCGTACAATAAAGTTTACTTTGGACTGAACTACAAGTAGACCTTCCTTGGTTCTAGTATTTAAATGAATTGTTATCCAAAGGCGGTTCTTCTTTGCATAGATATCTTCGCAATAGCCGGTAGTATACAGTTTTTGCCCATGTTTTATGGTTATTTGAGCTTTACTATAGTCATAAGATTGTCCAACGTGTAATATTTTGGATGGAATGGGTATCAATAACTCTCCTTCTGGATTTTCCTCAGTAGAGGGGAATTTGAAGTTGGTTACATCAAAAGCAGCATCGATTGTAAAAGTGTTGGGATATGTTGAAAATGCTTGGATTTTTGAATAATCTTTTTTCCCGTCAACTTCTGGAGCGTTGATATATTTAGGGTGCATTAAACCAATTGCATTAGCAAATTCCACTAAATTTTTTCCTTTTACACGATGAATGGATTTATTGACTTTCATTCCGATAAATATTTTGTATCTTTCTGACTGTTCTAATTTAAAATCTGGTTTTGATTGACTGACTTCAATCTTTTCCAACTGTTTTGTTACTTCAGTTAATACTCCCATTTTGTTAATTGACCTTTTTTTTTGTTTCAAGTAGAAATAAGTAATCTAAATTTAAGAGGGTCCTTTTACACTGTGCAATTAAAATGAATAAAATGAAAGAAATATGCGTTAAGTTTATAAGGATCTAGTTGTCAAATCTATATACTATTTTGTTAGTTCTACATACCCAATTATTAATCTCATATTTCACATCTACCCCTTATTGATGGCGAAAACGGGTTTTTTCTGGGTAAATACTTTTTCTACTAGTAAAAACTCTCATAGAGCAATTAAACAAACAATTTTTTAGCCCAATAGCTAAATATTTAAAAATTCAGATTCTATTGATTATGATGGTTTAAAACCAAACTTTAAAAACTAATATAGGTTTAGAAAATGGCTAATGGAAAAGGTGGAACTGCGTTTCTTGCAATTCTCGCAATTGCAGCATTAGGATTAAGTGGGTATTTGTTTGTAGATAATTTTTTCTTGAGTGATGATACTCACACTCATGAACCAGATGGATTGAATCTCGTTGCTTTGTGGGAGGATTTAGATCAAAATAAAGTGAATAATCCTGCTTTTTCAACAGATACGAACTTTTTAGTTGAATTTACCAACAATATCACGATAAATACAGAATATGTGCAGGTAGTCAACAGTACGAGGTTTATTTTAACTAAAATTGGATTATATAAGATCAATCTAAATCTATTGGTTAGTAATGTCGATGTGTCTAGCATATATTGGATAATCTTCCGACAGAATGGCACAACATGTGGATATATTGATAGATTTGGCACTGGAACTGTTCTTGATTCTCCGTTTTACCAAGTCACATCTAGTCTATATGTAAACAACACTGGAATAAATACGTATTATGAAATCAATGGCCAGTCATCTGGTGATCCATTCTTTACATCATCGACAGATCAGAAATTTAACCAATTATCCATCGAATATCTTTTTTAAAAAATAAAATTAATTTTTTTTTTTGTAATTCAACACCATAAGCTTTTTTAGAAATTTGTGTAGGAAATCCAATGTTAAAAAACTATATCTATGACGCTGGAAATTGGCAATTGAATCAATAAGACAATGAATTGGAAATATTCCTTTAAGTGCAGGCTGATTTAGCTTTGCAAAGTGCTCCACCATTGTTCCTACATGGGATCCTCCAAATGTTTTAAATATATTTTAGTGGCACAGTAAATGTTAATTCTGAAATACTAAATAGAATTTTACCAAATCATTTGAAAAATTAAAAAAGAAAATTGAGATTACTTCTCCAATTTAACAATTGCATGCCCAGGAATAGCTTTTCGCAATCGATAATGCAAAATACCATCTTCAACTTCTTCAGTTTTAATTATATTTTGTGCAATGTCTTTCTCAGAAATCCAACCGCGTTGATCGGCTTCGAAACTTTTTATCGTTTCACCATCCTTCTCAATCTTTATCAAAGTTTTAGATTCTTCAACGTAATCCAATTCTACTTTACCAGTTTCATGATCAACGGATTTTATCTTCAATGTTATCAACCAATCATCCCCTGGTCTCACCATCCCACGCATCTCTCCATACAAATCGATAACATCGCCCCCATCACCAACAAAATCCGTTAAGCATTGACCTACCATCGCCAACGAGTAGCAGCCATGGGCAATTACTCCTTTCAAACCCATTTCATCAGCATATTTGTCATCAATGTGAATATTATTGTAATCGCCGGAGATCTTAGCATATTTTTTGAGATTTTCGCGTTCCACCGGACCATATTGATACTTGAATACTTTTCCTACTTCTACTTCATTGAGCTTTACC
Source organism: Promethearchaeota archaeon (assembly GCA_016839385.1). Next base: position 72 of record JAEOUK010000457.1, on the reverse strand, counting down.
ACCATTCCCACCCTCCTTTTCTGGTTGCCGTCGTTACCACTGATTCCACAACTAATTTTCCATCCTGCGTAT
>JAEOUK010000085.1 GCA_016839385.1 Promethearchaeota archaeon | reverse complement strand
TGTATTCTAGAATAAAATTAACATGGAATATCATGTCTGAAGTATTAGTTTCTTGCACAACATTATTGTTCAGTCTCGTTTGTAAATGGAGATTGTTTGGATCGCCAATATCCTTATGTAGAACTAAGCATGGTCCAATAACACCAAATGTATCTAAACTTTTTGATTTGAACCAGGGATGTGCATTACCACGATCGTGTAATTGTAAATCTCGTGCAGTAATATCATTAAAACAAGAATACCCCAGCACATAGTCACTATATTCCTCACGTTTGATATTTTTACCTTGTTTTTCGATAATAACCGCTAATTCTCCCTCATAATCAACTCGCTCTAATCCAATTTCTTTGAGAATCTTTGGATATATAATTGGTGATTCATGACCAATCAAAATGTTTGTTTTTGGAAAAAGTAATGGTTCTTTCGGTGGTTGTCTATTGGTTTCCCTCGCATGTTCTGCGTAGTTTAATCCCAAACAGATAATCTTCGTCGGTTGTACCGTGTAAAAGTCTTCAGTTCCCATTATAGGTAGGATGATTTTCTTTGCAATCATTACGTAAATTGTAATCTCGGAAAATTATAATACTATGGAATCTTGATCTCTCATACCTAAATTTGAAAAGTTGTATGTTATGGTAAAAAAACGAAAGAATTCTGGTAAGGGACAACCTGGAAAAAATGTATCTGTCCAGTGTAGTAAATGTGGACGTCTCGTTCCACGAAGCAAAGCTAAACGTGTTACTCGTCCCACTCGGTTAATGGAAGGCGTAATAGCAAAAGAATTACGCCAATCAGGAGCAATATTGCCTGGAGGAAAAACCTCTAAATGGTATTGCGTAAGTTGTGCTGTTCACAGTCATACTGTTAAAATTAGATCAGCTGATGATCGAAAAACTAAGGGTCGTTTATAAAACCCTTTTAATCTTCTTTATTATCTTCCAGTGTAATTCCATGCTTTTCTAAATACCTCTTAGAGACCTTATTATTCAACCACTTGTAACTATGGATAATTCTTGCAATCACAGTGTATATACATAGTAATAAGTAAATACAGAAGAAAATTGGGAAGAATACATTATTATAGGATGGAACTACAGCTCGTAGAATTGCCTCGATAATAAATGCACCTAATAGAGCAAAAAACCGTTCCGCACGTTCCATTAATCCTACTCCTTTCATAATAACGCCTTCATTCTCTGCGCGAGAACGTGAATAACTAATAAGAATGGTTACAGTCAATGAAAAATATCCCAGTAAATTATTAATTAATGTGTGCCATGGCCAGTTTTGAGACCATAACATACCTCCAATCATCAATCCTATTATTGCTGTTGCGTCACCAATACGGTCCAATGTAGAATCGAGAAAACCTCCAAATTTTGAGCTAGTTCCTGATATTCTAGCAACACTCCCATCAATCAAATCTAAATATCCTGAGAAAAAATATAACAACGGTGGAACCCATGCCCAAACTGATGAATCAATAAAGAATTGAGGTAATGCAAAGGTAATTGAAGCAAAAATTCCAAATACAACTCCTAATAGTGAGAGTAAATTAGGTTTTACTCCAATTCGTACCAGGAACTTGACTTGGGATTTAATAATCTTATCTGCAATATGGCGAAATTTATTGAGAACCATTAGGATTTTGAATGTGGAATAGTATAAAATATCACGGATTATTCAGTTTTGGTAGATTTCAGCCAGACAAACCATTTAATTAATGTAACAACAGTTGAACCAAGAAATGATGTAGGTCCTAAAGAAACAGGTATAGAATTTTGTGAAATTGAATTTAAATCAAGACCTGAGTATCCGATTTGATCTCCTAATATAAAACATATTTTTTTTTTTTCACTCTCTTGGATGATGTTCATTTCATCAATTTTGTTGCCATTTTCTTGTAAGGAATAAAGAACGACGTCCTGATTTGAGAATAAAGTTATGGATTCATAGAAATCATAACTAAATGACTTGTAAAACAATGAATTATCATTTTTTTTTTCTATTTTTTCGAAAGACTTGTAAAAATTCAAAAGCAAATCATGTTCGGAATAAGACCTATAGGAATTATTCTGGAAAAATGGAGATTTAGATGAAATTAGAAAACTCTTATAAAATAATTCATCTTTCTCAAAATACTTAGCCAGTTCTAAGAGAAACTCCGGATTAGGATATAATAATAAACCAATTTCGGAATTTATTCCATATGGTTGAAAAAGGGCATTTTTGATTACTCGAATCAGCATATCTGCTCTTCCCGTAGATGTGGGAACATT
>JAEOUK010000084.1 GCA_016839385.1 Promethearchaeota archaeon | reverse complement strand
CCAGCAATCAACATCCCAAATGGGGAAGCTATTGAACTCATCAACATTAAAACAGCAATCACGCGGCCCATTTTTTCTTGTGGGATGATAAGTTGCACCAATGTCAGAAACAAAGCGTTCACTACGGGATTAAGTAACATCATCGGCAATGGTATTGCATTTAACCAATCTATACTCCCAGCCGGCACAATTCCAAGTAGAATGAATCCAATGGAACTGGTATACATTCCAAGAGATAACCACAGTAAAGGTCTCTTCCAGTTTTTTACTGCAGTTGCGATTATTGCTCCTAACAAGATTCCAGCTTGGAATAAAGCTATGAAAAAAGCGAGATCCTCTTTACTACCCAAATGAACATATTTGATGAAATTTGGTAATAAGGTATCAATCGGTTGGAAGAGAAAGTTAGTAAAGGTCGCCATTATCATTATACCAATTAAACCCGGAATCATACGAATAGTATGGATGCCTTCTTTGAAGCTTGCACCAAAAGACTGCTTTTCTTGTGGTTTTTCCTCTTTAACGATCTCATCTGATTCAGCTAATTGTTTGGGAGGAGTGCGAAGTTGGAGAACTCCTATCAATGCAATCATGAAAGTTAGTCCATCCAACCATAAGATTGTAGAAGTAGCAAAATAAACCATCAAAAAAGCACCTATAACAGGTCCTACTGAGTTCACCAAACCATTTGCTAAATAGTTCAAACCATTCATTCTAGAAAGTTTCTTCTTTGGAACCAATAGAGTTGTTAAACTAAAGGATGTGGGTGAGTGGAACGCCTGACAAGTCCCTCTTAGAAAGTTTACAACTAAAATATGCCATATCTGCAAATTCCAGAACCAAATTAAAGGTATCAGTAAAAAAGTGAACAATGCTTGTAGCGAATCAGAAATTATGATCACTTTTCGTTTATCGAATTTGTCACTGATTACACCTGCAATAGGCATGAATATAACTGAGGGCAAGAATCCTAAGAAGAATGCCACGGACAGTACTGTGTTATTGTTTCCAGCAATTTCTGTTAATTCCCAAATAAGAACGAACATAACAATACTCGATCCCATTAGAGAAACTAGCTGACCTATCCAATAAGTAATGAATTTTCTGAAGTATATTTTTTGATTTCTTTCTTCTTCTATCGTTGATGTCTCAATAGTATTAGTTTCCATAAGAATGATATTTTAACTGCTATATTAAGTGTTCTTAACCTAAATGGCGTATTGACTACTCAATTTTGCGAAATAGAACAAATATTTAGAACATTGAATAAAACTTTAGGTTTATGTGTTTAAACAGCCAGTTAAAACCCTTGGTCTCCAAAAAGGTTTTATTTTATTTATAACAGGAATCTCGTTGATAAATTTATTTAGTAATCAATTACACCAAGATTTTGACCAATATTTCTATTTGAGCTTAGTAGATTTCACAACAAGATTTTTATGAAAAGAGAGTAATTATCCCTAAGAGATAACTTACAGAAGTCTATTTATTTTGAAAAAATTGTGAATCTTATGGCACCACGAAACATAGTTGAACGGTATGCAGAACTTCCCGAAGGGATGCGAAAACCTTTATGGAGATTCTTCCATGGTCTAATCCACCGAAGAGATAGGAATCATCGTGTGAGATTTATGAACTATGGGTTCATAGATGAAGAATTAGTTGAACAACCGATTGAATTGGAAGAGGAGGATGCTGTAGAACGATATTGTGTTAATATGTATCATCAAACAGTAAGAGAAGTGGATTTAGCAGGAAAAGACGTGCTGGAAGTTGGTTGCGGAAGAGGTGGCGGCGCGGATTACATCAGTCGGTATATGAAACCTAAAACCTATATCGGGTTAGATTTAAATCAACAAGTGGTAAAAGCGTGCAATAAAACGTTTGATAATCCCAATTTGGAATTTGTCCAAGGATGTGCTGATGATCTTCCATTTGAAGATGCACAATTTGATGCAATTGTAAATGTAGAATCTTCACGGTGTTATCCTGACATGATTGGTTTTTTAAATGAAGCAAAACGTGTTTTAAAACCCGGAGGCCATTTATTATTCTCAGATATGCGATATATCACTGAACATGAGATGTTGAAAAATCAATTTGCAGAAGTTGGGTTTAAGATTCTGATAGAAAAAGATATTCTCCCTAATGTAGTAAAAGCATTGGAAGATGATGATGCTAGAAGAAAAAAATGGATTGACGAACGCGTAAAATCAAAATGGGGGAGAAAATCAACTCAAGAATTTTCTGGTACTGTTGGTTCTACACGTTATCAGTTGTTTAAAGATGGCAAAATGGGTTATTGGCATTATGTCCTACAAAAATCTGAATAAATTCATTTTTTACTTATTAATCAAATGAAATTTCTACAAAAACTATTTATTTTTTTGAAAAGAATTTGGATTGGATATTTGTTTTAATGATGTTAATATGGAGTTTATGGTATGGCAAGAAGGAATATTGCTGAAAAATACGCTGAACTACCAAAAGGATTACGAAAACCTCTTTGGAAATTTTTCCATAGATTAATTCAATCCAGAGACAGAAAACACAAAATAAGATTCATGAATTATGGTTTTGTTGACGAGAAATTGATTCACAAGCCGCTTGATTTGGAAGAAGAGGATGCAGTGGAAAGATACAGTGTAAATATGTATCATCAAACTGTTCAAGAAGTAAATTTGGAGGGGAAAAAAGTCTTGGAAGTTGGATGTGGTCGTGGAGGAGGAGCGGATTATATCTCTCGATATTTAAAACCAAAATCGTATATTGGATTAGATCTTAATCACAAAGTCGTCGAAACGTGCAATAAAGATTTTGGAAATCCAATGCTTTCATTTGTCCAAGGATGTGCGGATGATTTGCCATTTGAAAATGATGAATTCGATGCAATAGTAAATGTTGAATCTTCTCGCTGCTATCCAGATGTATTGGAATTTTTAAAAGAAGTGCATCGAGTACTCAAACCAGGAGGGCATCTCTTATTTTCGGACATGAGATATCAAGAAGATCATCCCATTCTTCAACAGCAATTTGAGGATGCAGGATTAAAAGTACTTGTCGAAAAAAATATTCTTCCTAATGTTCTCCAAGCATTAGATGCAGATAATGAACGAAAGAAAGAGTGGATCAAAGAGAAAATTAAAGTAAAATTCTTATATAAAACAGCTGAAGAATTCGCAGGCACTATTGGTTCTCAACGATATCAATTGTTTAAAGAGGGAAAGATGGGGTATTGGCACTATGTCCTCCAAAAACCGGAATAAATTGATTTTTTACTTTAATTATCCATGGTCGAATTTTCATTAATATCAACAGACTAAATTTAATAATTCACATGAGAATTATATTGTGAATCATGTCAGATATTAATGAAGAAATCGATCCAATAGAGAAAAAATATAAAAAAGCTGCAAGGAATATCTTGAAAGCAGGCATGTTACCCATGCCAAATAGTGATACATTTGTCAAAATATTGAAATATTATGATTTTAGTGAAGAAGAGCTTGATTTTCTTGCGTATTTTAGTAGTAGATCTACTATGAATATGGAACAATTGCAGAAAAAAAGCAAACTTCCTGAACAAGAGGTAAACAGATTAGCTTCGCAATTAGCAAAAAAAGGATTTATCTTTAACCAACCTAGCTCTTCTGGAGTAATGGTATTCAGATTATTACCTATAGTAATAATTGGGACTTTTGAGTACACATTTATGCCAAAAATGCCAGAAGATACTGAAAAATTAAACCGGCTTAAGGAACTTGCAGTCTTATATGAAAAATATATGCAAGAGTTTGCGGATTCTATTCAAGAAACCTATGAAGGTGCTGTTGAAGTATTTAAACGTGCTCCTCCTACAGATAGAACACTACCTCTCAAAATCCGTGAGGATGGAGAGACAATTGAGATTGCTATGAACGAGGATATAGGAGAAACAACGGAGGAGATTCTTCCTGCAAAAACTGTAGAAGAAATTATACTCAAATATGATGATATTGGAGTGGGGTATTGTTTTTGTCGTCAATATCGAGGCGCTCTTGGTCATGAATGTGAACAGCACGCACCATTAGAAACTTGTTTCACATTCGGAAAATCAGCAAGGCATGTTATTCAACAAGGATTTGCCAGGAAAGTTTCTCAAGAGGAAGCATTAGAAATATTGAAAAAGACAGAAGATGCAGGATTAGTCCACAAGGCATTTCATAATAGTAATGACATAAGTAAACCTGAAAATAGCATCTGTAATTGCTGTAAAGATTGTTGTGATACATTTAATTTGTGGAAAATGGGCGCAACTCCCATTATAAATGTAACCCACTATCTCTCAGACGTAATTATTGATAAATGTATTGCTTGTGGAATATGTGCAGAAAGATGCCCGATGGGAGCAATAGCAATGAGTGATTATGCAATAGTAGACGAGTCAAAATGTATTGGATGTGGAGTTTGTGCTCGAGTTTGTCCAGAGAATGCAATTAGACTTCTCGAAGGAATGCGTAATGTGTTTGTCCCCCCCGTAAAAATCAAAAACTAAACTTATTTTACTTTTATATTTTTTATCATAATACTTTTTCCCTTAATCAAAACAGTATTATTACTTCTGCAATTGGGGCATTGGAATAAATTTTTCCCAAAATCTGATTGTCCGGTTAAAACTTCTGTTGGGGTTACGTTCTGCTCATAGTTTTTAATAGATTTTTTGTGCTCTGGGTTGAATTCCTGAACTGCAGTGTTCCACCAGATTTCCGAATCCTCTTTACATTCATTACAATGAATCACACCTGGAGTTCTAGTAATATGTAGAATTGCTGATTCAGCTATGGTTTCTCTACGGAGAGTATTAAACGATTGTTGGAACATATGTTCAATTACTAAGGAAAAATCTCCTACCTCTAAAACAATATCAGTTATTTCGGTTGCATTGTTCTGATTGGCAACCCGAAAGCATCTACCCAGTATGTTTTGAACTAATGCAAATTCATGCATCTACTATCATCATCCAAATTATGAAGAATTCTGGATCACAGTTTATTTTTATAATATTTAATCCAATCCAAAGATGATGTAGTATGAACGAAATCTATGAAAAACATTACAAAGAGAATGTACAACATCTATTAGAAAATGTCGTTGAAGTTGGATTTGAGGGAATTCCGATTCCCAATTATAAAAAAACTGAAAAATTAGAAGATTTATTGATTCAATATAAAATTCCTGGCATTGGAATAGTGTGTATTGATAATTTCAAAATCCATTGGATGAGATACTTTGGAATTCGATCCGCTTATCCGGAATATAACAGTAATCACGCAGTGGATACTCAGACTTTGTTTGAAGCTGCATCAGCGACAAAAACCGTAGTGACTGTTGTAGCATTACATCTTGTTGAAAAAGGATTGCTGGATTTGGATGCTAACGTAAATGTTTATTTAAAAGACTGGAAAATTCCTGATAACGAGTTCACGAAAGTTGAACATGTGACCCTTAAACGATTATTGACGCATACAGCAGGTGTAAATCGCCCTGAAAGTATGTATTCTTATCAAGAAGATAGTATCCCTACTTTACTTAATGTTTTGAAGGGAGAATGTCCTGCTAAGAATGATCCAGTAACAATTGAATTTGTTCCTGGAACAAAACATCAGTACTCAAATTTAGGATTCGATATTATCCAGAAAATCATGGAAGATGTCACAGGTAAAACTCTCAATAATCTCTTATCCGAAATCATATTTGGACCATTGGATATGATACCCGAAAAAACTACAGTAGTCTATCCGTTACCGCAGCATTTGGCTATGATAGCTATCGATCATCATGGACCTGATGGAAAACCAGCGGGAAAAGGCTTACATCCTTCAGCATATGGTCATGGAAATTTAAGTATTAATCCTTGGAATTTTTCAAAATTCTTAATAGAAATTATGCTCTCCTATCATGGAAAATCTAACAAGATTTTATCTAAAGAAATGACACGTAAAATGTTGGATTCTTATTATTTATTTGGACCAAAAGAAATGATGGGCATAACTGATCAAGGTCTAGGATTCTTCTTGATGAAAAATGAAATGAATACATTTTTCTTGCTACCGGGTTCAAATGCACCCGGTGCAAATTGTATGTTATTGGGTTCTCCAACTACCGGACAGGGTGCTATAATCATGGCCAACGGAGCTATGGGAGAGTTGTTGAATATACGATTAACGTATACCCTTTCGAAAGCATACAATTGGAATTTTGGAATCAAGGAATAAAAATTTAGTCCCAATCTTTATTTTTATCCGGAATTATTTTCCGATAGTTTAAGTCACCATCTGTCATTAACGAATCAAGAGTTATGGCATACAATTTTTCATTTTCTTCCAAATATACATTAATCAGATTGCTATCTTCTTGAGAAACTTTAACAAATTTCCCTCCATGTAGTTGATTATCTTGTAAAAAGGATCGGGGATCTCTTATGTAAATTGCTCCACCACTTGCTAATGAAAACAAATTTCCTCCTGGATACGAAGTTTCTAGTTCCTTCAGTGCCCCCTTTTCATCGAAGTAAATTCCATTTACTATAACAAAACCACCATCCTTTAGAGGATCTCCTGCCATAAATGATTCAGCAAGGTAATCTAAACAGGTCCCATTAATCACCACTTTTGGTTTACCAACAGCATTTATCAAGGGTCTTCCTGCTGCATTTCCCAAAACAAATACTTTTCCACCTTTTGCTCCATACATAAAAGTCTGACCAACATCTCCAAAAATTACTACCTTGCCATTATTCATTATGTTGCATACCTGATCTTGAGCTGAACAATGAACGTAAATCTCTGCACCATCTAAACCCGAACCGAGATAATCTCCGGGGTTCCCATATACATCAATTCGAAAACCTTGTGAATTCGGACCCAAACCATTACCACAAAATCGTTGACCATGCCAGTCAAAACTATAGATATGTTTCCATCCAAGTTTGTATGCATCAACAATGTATTTTGCAGCAGATTTCTCACCTTCATGATCAAAGTCTATTATATCCATCAATAATGCTTTTTCGTGTATCTTGGGAGATCTAAGTGTGTCTTTATTTTCATTATCTACTAATGTTAATTCTGAATTATTATTTTCGGATAATTTTGGAAAGGAACGGAAAATTTTATACAAGGTCATCTCAACGTATGCTCTTATCTTTCCATTTCTATTATACGCCGATAAATGAAATCGATCTAATATCTCAGTTAAAATCTTTACAGCGTGAGATTTTGTATGAGCGTTTTTCTTAGAATGATCTAATATAACATCGCAGAGCTCTTGAATCGAATTCAATGAATCAAAAGCATACTCAGGATACAAAGTGTTCAAGTTTAAGGTGTCAATCACAAAATTTCGGAATAAGAATGGAGTTTCTGGAATCTTATGCGTCATTACACGTTCATTAAATTTATTAGTACATTCCAGTCGGGTTTTTCCATCCTTATTTATTATGTTGAAAATAAATGAACCACCATCCGTAAAACTTCCCCCTCTTGCATTCCAATAAAAATCAGCCTTTGCAGCAAATCGGGAATCTTCTTGAGATAAACTATTAAGCATTTCATCAATTGCATGACGTTCACTAGCTATTAGTCCAATTTGTGCTTCCCCTTCTTGAAGAGCAAACACTTGTGGACGTAACATGGATGTATCTGTTATTCCCATTAGTTGAAGTACGTTCTTACGAGGAATAGAGCGCGCAACAATAAAAAACCATGGTCCGTCAGGTGAGCCATTTATGTGTGATGTCTGGATTTCTCTGCATATGGACTGTTTAGACTTATCCAGAAGTGTGAAATCCCGTTCCGTCGTAGGAGCCATTGCCTCGATAGTTAATTCTAAGGGATATTTGTATACTCGACTCCATAAATCAAATAAATACACACTCACCTCTGTGTCTGTCAGAAATAATGGATAGTAATTTCGTTGGGCGAGATATTCACTCACTGAATGGTAGTTAGCAAAATCTCCATTATGAACTAAAGCTTCATTCACTCCAACAAATGGATGCGCTCCTCCAGGATGCCATACTGCTCATTTAGTCGGATATCTGTGATGGCCAATCCAGATATGTGCTTTAACTTCTTCAAGTTTGTAATATCTTAAAGTTTGGTCTGCATAGCTAACTGCTTTGAATACAAGTTGATTTTTTCCATGAGACAGAACAAAAGCACGTTTCTCTCCCAAAGAGGAATAGTATTTTTTATTTAGCTGATAGGAATTTTGGAAAATGAACTCATCTTCAGCATCTTCTTTATTAGTAATACCATGTTTCTCCATGAAACTGGTAAGAACAGATTCTTTGATTTTGCAGAAATAACGATGTATATCTGGAGGTTTTACATCTAGTCCTATTGATTTATAATCTTCAATTGATTCCACCTTATACTGAGCATCTATTTCAAAATTCTTTAATATAAATTCATGTTCGATTTCAGTTCTCGTTGATTGATCTAAGAATGCAATTTGAATTATGTAATCTTCCATGAGTATTTGCTCGGAAACAGCCATCTGCTCATAAGACAATCCTGCGATGGCAACACCTCCACCTTTTCCATTCCCACGGTTTTTCATGCGTTCTAAAGATTTGAGAAAATGTTTTCCTTTAATTTTCACCGAAGAAGCCGCGCCTACAACTCCACATCCTCCTTCTTCCTCTTTTTTCGGTTGAACAGAAATATCTGATACCAAATTTTCTCTTGATTGAATAATCTTTTTAATATTGCTCATTTCGTCTCCCCTCCATGATATACTAACAAATCTGTTCTTCCGCGCAGTTCTTTAATAGATTTTAACTTTAGACTACTCAAAATTCTACGTAATTGAATTGCCCATGAGGTATACACATTAATTATTCGTTTTGATCCCCAATCTGGATCAATGTATAAGGAAAGTTCGGGATCTGTTGTAGTGATTCCCACTTGACAGCCACGTCCTTTTTCACAGTTTCCACAATGGACGCAACCACATGCAATTGCTTCAACTGTTGCTGTAACAACGCCATCTGCTCCTAGAGCAATCGCTTTTGCAACATCATAAGCTGTTCGAATTCCTCCACTCGCGATTAATGTAATTTCATCTCTTATTCCTTCAGATTTGAGATATTTGTGTACTTTAGGGATCGCAAATTCTATGGGCATAGCAATATTTTTTTTGGCAATTTCAGGAGCTGCTCCAGTTCCTCCATAAGCACCATCCATGTGAACAATATTTGCTCCAGCGTAATAAGAACCAACTGCAACCATGTGTACATCTTCAGGTGTGCTAACTTTTACTGAGATTAGTGCTCTTGGATTGATTGTCTTAATCCAGTCGACATGTTTCTTATGGTCTTCGACAGAGTACACAGAATGGAATGGAAATGGTGAATAGAGGCTAACATTTTGAGGAGATCCACGTATTTTTGCAACAGCTGTTGATACTTTACTGGCAAGAAGGTGCCCACCAAGTCCTGGTTTTGCACCTTGTGCATATTTGAATTCTACAATTGGAGCATATTGTATTGTTTCTTCTTTAACACCAAACAATCCTGTTGCTACCTGAGTAATAACATGGTCCTTGTAAGGTACTAAGAATTCTGGATAACCTCCTTCTCCTGTGGACATGAATGATCTCAATTTTTTCGCAGCCTTTGCTCTTGATAGCATAAAGTTCTCACTGATTGAACCATATGAACACCCACCTCCATAAACTGGAATTGGAATGGTAATTTTTCTTCCTGCTTTCCTTTTATTCAATTCAATAGACAGATCTATGCTTTTATCCAATTCTTCATCGGGTAGAGGATCAGTTTTTTTTACAAAAGAAAGTAAATCAAAACCCCCATTTGATTTACCAATTTTATATTCCATGCCCGAAACTGGAGGTTTTCCCGTTTTTGCTTGTTCATAGGTAGCAAATATTAAATCACCAGTCCATCTATTATCCCCAAATGCATCAGAAATGCCAAATCTCAAAGTGGATAATTTATCAATACCCTTATGCACTCGTTTGCTATGTTTTATGACTTTTAATGCTTGTAATTTTACTTTTTCAGATTCTTTTGATGTCATTAAAACCTTCCTCCACTAAATGTTTTCTAAACATAGCACGACCAATTTCTCCTCTAAATCTCCTGATATCGCGAATACCCATTGCTGAAAGAACTTCCAACATTTGATGATGCCATGCGCCCATTAGATTTACTAATCGTTTTGTGCCCCAAGACACATCAAACTCATCGTTTGTATCAATCTCACAACTATCAATCCATTCACCAGAACCTTTAAACCATGATTCGAGTGAAATCAATATCGTTGTATTAATTGCAACAGCATCAGAACCCATTATAATAGCTTTTGGCACATGTTCTGCAATAATGATTCCCCCACTCGCAATTATTGAAATAGTATCCCGAATTTTAGCCTTAACTAGAGCTTTATGTATATTTTGAATCCCATCCCGTATGAAATCAGGATTGGAATTAAATTCTCGACCATGAAAATTTGCATAAATATGAATGCCATCAACTAGTTTT
>JAEOUK010000738.1 GCA_016839385.1 Promethearchaeota archaeon | reverse complement strand
ATTTAATAAAATATTACTTTTTCTTTTGAAAGAAAAAATTAATCTTGATTCTGGAAAAACAAACGAACTCTATCACCATTTACTTGGTTTTTCTCAAGATCTGACTGCTAGAGATAGATCGAAAATAAAAGTGAAAATTGTAAATTGTGCGATGAATTTAGAAATTTATGAAAATATTGTACGAGGTTATTAATAATTTTGAATCGGTACTAAACAACCACTTCCCAGTATAATACAATAAATTGATCCTATTTTTGATTTGATCGAATCAATATTTTCATAATTGAATTGGATAATACCACATTCTTCTGTTAATTCTTTCTTTTCTATTGTTAATTTTACATCAGATATATTATAATCTATTTCTTCGAGGTTAAATCTTTTCAATGAAAGACATTTTATAACTGTTCCTGTTGTTGGATTATCGATAATTTTATTTTTATCACTGATAAATCTAATATTAGAACCAAATATAGGTATTCCATTTACATAAAATGTGTTACCAGTGTGTTTTGTTTTCATTGTGATGGTGAAAGTTATCATATTTTTTGGTATTATTTCAATTTTATCTCTCACGAGTACAATAATTGGCTGATGTGATTCTACCATTACATCTTTGATTGGTAGCAACCCTTTATATGTCCAAATTTTTGATAAAAGTGATACGGGAATATTATTTAGTGACTTTTTCATTTATAGAAAAAGTATATTATTAATAATGGGTTTTTGCGCACCAAGAGCGCAAAAAATATAATTAGAATGACCAATTTCCGGTTAATATAAGTTTTGGAGGGTTTTTTGACTCAAAATATTAACAAAACTTTGAATAGTTTTTAAAAAGCTGTGAGTCACTTTTCATTACATGAGGTTTATATATGAGTGTTTATTGCTATTTAAATGATGGTAAAATGGTTTGTTTGGAAGACATGGCTCCTTATCAGTTTTGCTGATAAATTTTAAAAGTCGTTTAATAGAAAATGATTTTTCCATTTTATTTTTTTCCAATTATTATTCGATTGATGAGCCATCATATTTTTGTCATGTAGGACTAAATGACTAAGGAACAGAAGGCTGACCTTTCCAAAATTGGACACAAAGATTATATGGATACCATGTGGTGGCATTTCTTGCCACTCTACATCTTTATCGCTTTAGCTATCATTAATCTCGTATTAATGGTTTTTGCTGGTGGTAACGCAGGAGCTATTCTCAGCTTCGTACTTTCCGCTCTCTTGATCGGATTGTTAATTTGGTGGTTGTGTGACATCGGACAACTTGGCTGGGCTTGGTTCGTCCTCCTCTTACCTCTTATCTTGGCTATGGCTACTGGAGTTGTTGCCGGTGGTGTAACTGCTGGATTCTTCGCTTATGATATGGGTAAGACTGCCATTAGCTCTTCAAATGGACAATCAAATGGACTTGCAAAACAGGCAGGATTAGAAGATTAATGTGTAAATTCTGTAAGATTTTTTAAATCTTTTAATGTAAATTTTCAATTATAATTTATCCATCCGAGATGGATAAATTACCAACTTTATTTCAAAGATGAGCTCACCCCCAAAATTTGCAATTGGTTCTACTCAAAGACCCCCTCAACAAGATATGCGTAATTCAATGGCGCCACCAGATTATGAGGTCTCCTCGGGAGACCAATATCAAGCTCCGCCTCCACAATATTATGAAAGTCGTCAAATGGAATCACCACCTCGTCGACAGGGACCTCCTCCTATGCAACGACAGGGACCTCCTCCTATGCAACGACAGGGACCTCCTCCTATGCAACGACAGGGACCTCCTCCTATGCAAAGACAACAATCTCGTCAACAGGGACCTCCCGATTATGATATGTGGAGTGATCAATCCGATGATGAAGATTTTGATTATGGATATGACGATTATAATCAAGGTTATTATAATTCTCCATCTCCACAACAAAAGAACGTGTGGAAAAGTAAGAAACCCTCTAATAAGGGAAAATGTGCTGGAAAGAGATATAGTATGGTACCTATTGTTGTATACCTTATTGTAGTTGGTCTTTCTTTCTTTGGACTTTTACTTTCTAAACAATCTATGTTTGGAAATATTGGATTAATTGTCATCCAACTAATCGTTACATTCTTGGTTGGTGGTATTATTTATTATCTCACAGTAAGATGTCAAACAGTTGGAGCAATGGTAGTACTAGTAATTGCACTTCTTATTCAATTATTATTGGTTGCTGGTGCGGGAATTTGGTTTATCATCTAATTATAACACTCACGATATAATATCGGGAGATTACTTTTTCGTTTTCTTAGGTGTCATGACATTACCCTTTTTCTTGGTCTTTGACTTTAATTTAGGTGGTGCTGTATATCTTTTTGGCGATTTAAAATTATTAAGAACATTCAATTGTTCCAAATAATCTCCAAACATCTCATTCATTTCTTCATCATCTTTAATTCCCATTTCTACGTGAACCGGATATATTATATTAATACCATTTTCTACGGTGAAATAACTAGCCAAAGATAGCATTTCACCTGTTAGATATTCTAAAAAAGATGCTAATCCAATTAAAAATTTTTCAGTAACATTATGACATCGGATATGTGGTAATATCATCTTCTTGACATGGTTCGGAGAGAAAGTTAAACCGGCTTTGCTACTTTTAGTTGTTCGTGGCGAACCCTTTTGTTTATTAGCCATAAATTGTACATAATTATCTATAGATTCTTGCATCCAAGGTTCGGAAAACTCAACAATTTTCTCTCTGAAAATATTATTGATTGCTTCTTTGAGATGAACTTCCGTCAAACGCGACCTACTATAATCTTCTTGAACTAAATTAGCACCAATATTTTCTACTGCGTAAGATTGCAATTCTTGAACAAGTTTGATTGTATTGGCAGAGATACGAAAACTTTGTTCATTCGGATATATATCTGAACGATTAAATTTCTTTATATAAGAAACAGGTATACGAGGCTCAACCATTTATAATTGTGGTATATTTTTAACTGGTAAAAATGGTTCAATCGTTTCATATTGGAGATTATCATGTATATTCCATGTCGATAAAATATTAGTCTTACTTGCAATATATTGCTAATTTACCGAGATAGTATTTATCATGTAAAAAATCACTTAAAACTCCATCTACACTTTTTTTTAATAATAAAACCGTTCAAATGTACATACTATTAAATAATTTCAAAAACTGGTTTCGCAAATTATCGTTTTTGAATAACGTTTTGTAATAAATTCAACTGATTTATCATCAGACATTTTTAATATCAAATTATTTTGGTATGGAAACTATCCATGGACTATGAACTATTTTTCACAGGATCTCTTATGGACAATTCCCATTACTTTAAAAATAGTCGAAAATATGATGACGTCATCATATTTTCACAGGATCTCTTATATAGGATTTACATATAATTCTTGTGT
>JAEOUK010000456.1 GCA_016839385.1 Promethearchaeota archaeon | reverse complement strand
AATTGAGTAGATGGGGATAGTAGATAATAATTTAATATAGGCATTATCCACCAAAGACTCGTTAAAGTAGTTACTAATATTGTTACTACTGTATTCTTGATTATTGTCGATTTCGATACTTGGGAATTAATAAACAGATAATACGGTAAAATGCTTGCAAGAATTATGAGAATCAGAGCTACGTTTGCCACATTAATACTCGCAATTGATCCGACTATTGTGAAAACAATGGCGAAGGAGGCAATCTTTGATACGGATATGGTTTTCTGAGATACCACTTTTATGAAAATCGCAATTAACAATGGTAAGAATGCATATGTCCACATCATTCCAATATTCAATAGTATTGTTAAAACAGAAAAATTGAATACATATACAAAACAGGCAACAATAGCTCCCAAGTTACTTTCAGGATAAATGGTCTTTACTAAATAGTACATTGAGAAGGATGCCCCAAGAAAATAGATTACCTGCGAAATAATCTGCCATATTCCCGTATCCAACATTAGCCAATGTGAAAAATTCCATTGAATTCCCAGCAAGGAGTAAGCTGGGTATGCTGAAGGGTTACCTAAATTATTGCTAGACCACATGTAATAATCATTTGAAAGAACCAATGGGTTGAGGGAGTACGCAAAATAGTCTCCCCTTCCAATTATTTGCCCAGGAACATACCATAACAGGGGAATAAACCCTAGCAACATAATAAGTAACAAGTGTATTTTCTTCATACCCGATTCTTCCTCTAAATCCGTTCCAATGATTCTCATTCGAGTTTCGTTGCTAGTCCATTAATCACTCCTTTAAAATATTGGGTAATATAGCTATAACTTCCCCCAATTCTAGCTACTAAAACTCCAAATCCCAAAATATCCATGACAAGTAAACTGCATCTTATTGGTTTATGTTTTCGATAAAAAATGGTTCGACTTCTTCCTCTCCAAAACGCTCTATTCTTCGTGATGTGAATGTCTCGTGCAATAGGTATATCATGAACGATTTTTGCCTTTGTCTGGACAATCACTTTGTACCCATTTTTCTTGACACGCAATGCAAAATCCACATCCTCCCACCCTAATGGTAAAGATTTTTCAAACAAACCAATCTGTTTGACTAGCTCTTTCGTTATCATAAATGCGTTTGGAACATAATCAACTTCAATTATTTTCTTTCCTTGAAGATCATCTAAACCACGATTTTGTAAGTGGTTGGTTGGCAGGAAAAAAGGTGCGTTTAATTTGGCTCCAGCACACCAGATACGGTTTTGTTCTTTGTTGTAAAATGCAACAGGACCCACAATTCCTATTCGTATTGAAGTGTCAAAAGTCATTACTAAATCTCTTATAATATTTTCATCAAGAATATTATCATCATCAACTAAAAAGATGTAATCCCCATGACTATTCTTAATTCCAATATTTCTGCATTTAGAAGGAAAAAGCTCATGAGTATTAATAATTAAATTCACTTCTGGAAAGAGTTTTTTAACCATTCTTGGGGTACCGTCAGTCGAAGCGTCATCTACGATAATTATCTCTATCCTATTTTGGGGGTAATTGCTTCGCTTAATAGATTTGACAAGTCTAATGAGTTTCTCTTTTCTATTATATGTTGGAATAATTACAGAAACCAATTTAACAACTGCTTTATCTGTTATCTTTTTTCACTACCACGCTTTGATTTTTTAGAGGCTTTGTGCCTGAGGCTAAAATGTTTGCTTTACAAAAGGGTTCAAAAATCTTGAATTTATTAAGCTTTAAAAGTTTTGACATTCTCTGCCAAGCTCCACATTTCCCACCCACGTCATCTGCATATACGTAATTTGCTACAATGTCCTCTAATCCTACATAATTTAGGTGATTCTTGACATGTTCTTTTGTGAATATTGCATAATGTTTGTCCCCTGGTCCTTTGCCCTTGTAACCGCCTACATGAAATCCTGAACCTAAGCTTGGGATAAAATAGAAAGGAAGATAACTGGCGTTGTCAGTTATAACGATCAGTTTTCCTCCAGGGCAAAGTACTCTTACCATTTCGTTAAGTACAAAACTTGGATTTCTGAGGTGCTCAAAAAGAAATCTGGAATATACGATTTCAAAAATGTTTTCTTTGAAAGGAATACCTAGTTCTATATCAGCTATTATGTTGGCGGCTCCTGGATATTTGTCAATTCTGATATTTCCAAAAGACTCGCTACCACAACCTACATTAAGAATAAAAGCGTCGATTTCTTTTCTACTGAAATAAATTTTTTCAATGGAATTGCTGTCATTCGCTTTCTTATTTTGTTCCATTTTTTTATTACACATTATTTCAAATGTTCTTGAAGATTAATAAAATATGGCTGGTCCTTTGATAAGTATAGTAAAAGACTAGAATATGATAATTGGTCTTCTTTTTTTTCTCTTAGGTGTCTGTTGATTTTGTCGAAGATTTATTTATTGAAGAATTCAATTTAACACTTACATTCTGATATGTTTAATGTCATTTTGAACGGTTATGTCACAGATGATTTTTGTTTCCGGAATACCCACGGAATCAAGCTTTCAGTAATTCCTTAAAATGTTAGGTTTTCAGTTCACTAATTAAAAGTCCCAGTCCTGCTGAAAGATATTCTAATGATTTTAGAAATATCACTCCAAAAGCAAGCCTGGGTTTAGAATAAAATCTTTTATT
>JAEOUK010000455.1 GCA_016839385.1 Promethearchaeota archaeon | reverse complement strand
GCTTTATATGCATATAAAAGTGATTCTACAACCCCAATCATAGTTCCTGCAATTAAAATTTGATTACTCATTTTTGTATGCTGACCTGCTCCAGCCTTTCCCATGTAGGCAATATTTTTTCCCATAATCTCATAAAGCGTGAGAATTTTTTCAAAGCTTTCCTTATCTCCCCCAATCATAATTGCTAAAGTACCATTCTTAGCACCTACATCTCCTCCGGAAACAGGAGCGTCCATTGCACTCACTCCCTTCTTTTTAGCTATTTCATAAATTCTTTGCGCTAAAGTGGGTTCTGAAGTAGTCATATCTACAATGATATTTCCCTTGGAAGCTCCAGCAATGATGCCATTTTCACCCAAGAATACTTCTTCGACATCCTTAGGAAAACCAACAATTGCAAAAATCACATCGCTTTTTATTGCAACTTCTTTTGGAGTATTACACCATACAGCTCCGTTTTTCACGGCATCATCTGCAGTACTTTTTGTGCGAGTATAGACGTACAATTCATGTCCGGCTTTCATGAGGTTAGCACACATGCTACGTCCCATTACTCCTAATCCAATAAAACCAATTTTTTGACTCATAAGAAACCTTCCCTAAAATCAATTAAAAGGTTTGTGTCTAAGTGGAAGAAGTTATTTATACGCTATCATCCAACATATACAAAGAAGGTTAACAAACAATATTGTGATTAGTATGAGCGAAACTGAAAACACGGACTGCATTGAATTGGAATTCGTCTATAGAAAGGAGTTATGGTTTGCAAATTTATTCATAAATTCAACCAAGATTGACATTCATGAAATTGTAAAGGATCTTGAAACCAACTTAAAATCCAAATTGAAAAAGCTCCGGAATGACGATCTGCCGAATTGTAAATGGAGTATCGAAGTTCAAAATAGTGTGATTGAAATTGCTAAGAACATTGATTTCACAATCTCATGGAATTCTGTTGTCCAAGATTTTCCGTATGTAGAAAACAAGACTCACTATAATCAAGCGGGATATCTAGAATTTGATGTTGAGTATTACAAAGGGGATGTGGAGAAAAAAAAACAGTTAAAACCATGGATCTTACACGAAGTTCCCATCTATATTATAAACCAAATTAAGAAGTATGCTGCAAAAATTGATCATATTATAGTTGATCCTGATCCTATGTATATAGTTGCGATTGCAGATCGAACATTTGAACGAGGATTACGAGTGGAAGTTCCTTGGACTGATTTGGAACTTGACAAGCATAAAAAATGCATCTCTCAATGGATTTCTCTCTATTCAGGACGGTGGGAAGATTATCGAGAACGATTACTAGCTGACACCGTTGGGACTAATTTGTCCTTCCGAAAATCAGAGTTGCACTATATTCGAGATGAATCAGCATTTTTCTACATTGCTGAATCTGACTTTAACCACCATTATGAATCATATTACAAGAGTAAAATTATAAGAATAATAGGAGAAATGCGTGCATTTCAAAATGCAATTTATGCAATTAATCGATCTCTTGATATTTTGAAAAAAGATGTAAATACAATAGCCACTTTCAAGTTGGAGGACGCAATTAAAACTCTATCCGAACTAGAATATTTAGTAGGTGGAGTGGAGGGAAAAGTCAGTGAGATAAAAAATGAGTTAGAATCCAATCGATATCGTTATTATAAAAAAGTGCTCAATTACGCGTACGAATTAATGGATATAGATCGATTGACCAATCAACTAGTAGATAAAACAAAACAGATTTCTGATTCTCTTCAGAATCGTGTACAGAAAATTCAGCAAGAAACCCAGTTAAAAGTGGAACAATCTACTCGAAATCTTACATGGTTTTTTGGATTAGGGCTTTTTGCTAGTATTGTGGATTTAGTTGTTACTTTTGTTGGATCATATTTTAACCCCGATATTACCATCGTCGAAAAAGGAATTACATTAGCCGTTTCTGGTGTTTTCACCCTATTGTTTTTCATATTTGGTTTTGTATTGTTAGCAAAAGCAAAACCACTTCAGAAACTTCATCAAGATGATAAAATCAAGTACACTGTAGATGCAGTCATCACAGATAAAAAGGATCGAATATTATTAGCAAAACGACGATTTGCTCCATTTGAGGGTGAGTATGCATTACCCGGAGGATTCAAAGAACTTGCGGAGGATGCACAAGAAACTTTAGTGCGAGAGGTCCGTGAGGAGACTGCAATTGATCTTCAATATGGTGAATGGGAAGAAATTGGATTATTCGACAAACCCGGTAGAGATCCAAGAGGACCTGTTCATACACGAGCTTATCTATGCCAAATACCAGATATCGAAGAAGGTACAAAGAATTTTCGCAATCCTGAGCGTCTTAACGTAATTAATCTATCTGATTTAAAGGATTATAAACTGGCATTTGACCATGAAGATATTATAAGAAAGGCACTAAAGAAGCGAGAAGTCAAATAATTCCCTATTTTTTTTAAATTTAGAAAGTAAAAAAAGAAGTAAAAATTAGTTTAGTTTTGAATCGTAAAGATATTGCAGTTGAGATTGAGCAATTTCTAAACTGATTTGTTTACGTTCCAATTTGTCTTTAATTACATTTACCAGATACTTTGGGATAAATCGTCTCAGTTTCACATCGGTGAAAATTACGTAAAATGGTTCGGGTTTTGCATCAATTTTTCTCAGATATCGGTTACTTACAAGAGTATCCAGGAGTTCTTCGTTACAAAATTCAAGCATTTCCGTTTTTGTCATTGGTTTTTTCCGCAGTTAATAATAGACCTTCTGATATTTAAAATCGGAGAGGATATTCATACCCATTTGCATTTCCCGTAATAAAAATCCAGGATCATCTGTCACTCGAGTTTTATACATCGTTAGAAACTGTTTAACAGATTTTGTATATTCACCGTAGTATTGTTGATAT
>JAEOUK010000083.1 GCA_016839385.1 Promethearchaeota archaeon | reverse complement strand
GCATAATTTCTATGAGTTTTTCTTAAAGTTTGATAGGTTTGATCTGCTTTTAGATATGAGTGAAAATAACGCCCAATTGCTATTTCTAAAGAAATTTGTTCTAGTATAACATCTTTTGCGGCTTTTATTGTCAATTCGATTTGTCTATACCCTCCTGCTTCCATATCCTTGCGTTTTACCTCATTGAAGAAGAATTTTACAACGGGTTTTACGAGAGCATATAAATTTGAAGACATTTCTTTTTCAATAAACTTGTTACCTTTATCCAACGATATTTTCACTTGTTTATGTAGTCTTTCTCTCACTAGTTCTGTGTTCCGGTTAAGATACCGTGGTTTTGTCATTGTATTTACCAAGAGTAAGGAATAGTTCAATGATATGTCCAAAGAACAAAAAGATTAAGATTATAGCATTTTGAAGTCGAAATCCTATCAATAATAGTATTAGATTATAGACATAATTTTTTAATAATCTAATATTCAACATGTAGTAGGAGGAGCTAACTCAGATTGACAGAAACTCTCATTAGATATACGATTTCAATATGTCCCGAATGTCAAAAGAATATCAAAGCACGCATTGTTGAAGACGGAAAACTTGTTCTAATGCGAAAGACGTGCAAAGAACACGGAGATTTCGAAGATATCCTATCTAAAGACCCAGAATTATATGAATGGAAACATTCTCTTGTAGATAGCATTCTTCATTCTCGAATGGATACTGCACCCACAAACATTGAATTAGAAAAAGCAAAGCATGAATGTCCGATGAATTGTGGTTTATGTGATCATCACAAATCCGCAGCCAATTTAATGATAATGGATATAACTAATCGCTGCAATCTTAATTGCCCAATTTGTTACGCAAATGCTAATCATGCAGGTCATATTGTCGAATATAGTTACGAAGAAGTTGTACGTATCATGGAACACTTCGTAAATCAACGACCATATTTTGCTCCTGTTGCACAATTCAGTGGAGGAGAGCCTACACTCCATCCTGATATAGTACGAATTATAAAAAAAGCGGCTGAATTACCATTTCAGCATATATTGTTAAATACAAATGGGATTAAAATGGCGAATTCAATTGAATTTTGCCAAGAACTCAAAGAAGCATATTCCGATATAGCTTTGTATTTATCTTTTGATGGAATAGAACCCAATACGTACAAAGCAATTCGTGGTCATGATCTGAGCAAAGTTAAACAGAAAGTGATTGAGAATTGCCGTGAGGTCGGTATCACTGGAGTTCAGTTGGTAATGACGATTTGTAGAGGAGAAAATGACCACGAAGTAGAAAACGTTCTGAAATTTGCACGAGAAAACAATGATGTTGTTTGTGGAATTGTGTTTCAACCTGTTTCTCTTTGTGGAAGAGTCACAATGGAAGATCTTAGGCGATTAAGATACACAAATAGTGATTTAACGGCTGAAATTGAACGGATTACTGAAGGAGAGTTAAAACCCAAGGATTTCTATCCTTTAGGTGCAAGTAATAAGCTCACCCAACTTTTATCTTGGTTTTCTGATAACCCTGGATGGGCAATATCTGCGCATGATAGCTGTGGATTTGCTACAGTAGTCCAAATTCAACCAGATGGGGGGTGGAAACCTTTACGGGAGTATCTCGATGTAGAAGGTATGCTAAAATGGGCAGGAGAAGTCTGGGAAATGGTGGAAAATCGAGAAATTCCAAAACTCACGGATTCAGGATTATATTCCACAATCCATGAGTTTGCAGAAAAATTTGGTGTTAACAAAATTTTAGATACATTGGCTAAATTTGGAGAAGATCTTACAGATATTGCATATCGTAACATGATGAAAGCTTATTTTATCTCAGGAAATGTCAGATATGTTAAAAATTTTGATTGGAAGAATATCTTAGATGATAAATTCTATCTTAACATCCTGAAACTCCTCGCTTATCCATCCCTTCGAACCTCAAAGGATATGTTGTTGAATGGATTACTCTTCATTGGATCCATGCATTTTCAAGATGCATATAATTTTGATATAGATCGAATTCAAAGATGCGTAGTTCACTATGGAGTATTAGATCCGGACAATGAAAATCATGTTCTGGAGATTCCATTTTGTTCCTTCAATACTCTTCATCGTGAAGGAATTGAAAAGAGATGGGCTAAAACTCACAAGAAAAAATTGGATAAAACTCCAAAGCAACATGAGGTAGAGGTTGAAAAGCTGGTAAAAGATCTATCATAAAAATTCAGAAATGAGCGAGATTTGAAAATCATTGAGAGAAATTGTTAATTCGATATCATCTTCTTCTGGACATACCACTCGAATCTTTAGATGAGTCTGAGTTTTCTCTATTATTTCTGGGAAATGACACGAGCTGGATAATTTATCAAAAATGAAATTTACATACTGTTCCGTAATTACATTCAAAGAACCATTAATCAGTTGTTCTCCTAATTCCGCAATACTAAAACGAGTGAATTTCCCTTCCTTCTCTTTTTTAATTAACCCAGCATCTTCTAAGTGTGAAGTGTGGTAATTAATCGTATCATGATGAACGTTTAGTTCACGGGCGATCTCATTCTGGAATGGACGATCATTATTAATTATATACTGGAAAATCGTTCTTGCATTCTCGTTTTGTAGCAGCATAAAAATTCGCTCAATTTCGGCGTTCCGAAGCCCTGTAGGGAAATAAATCCGTTTTCCATCAACCTTTTCAGTACTTAGTAATTTTTCTTCATTTAATTTTTTTAAATGATAGATGATTGTCGCTGAGGAAGCCTTGTCGGAATAATTTGAGATCTCACTCATCAATTTATAAAAATATGTTCCTGGGTTCTCACATATGATCTTATATATAGACCATCGAGTGGGATGTAATAAGAGTAAATTTTCTTTATTCTTTGGCATGGAACCCCCTCAAGTCAGAAAGATGCTAAATTAATGGAGCTAAAATTGTCATCTTTACTGAATCTACGGTTTTAATTGCTTCTAAATCAGATCGTAACTCATCTATTGAAATCCCCTCGCGATATTCGAAAACACCCTCCCAATAACAATATTCGGTGCTTAAACAGACTCCTGTTGTGAATAGAGTTTTTAATTGATATTTTCCCAATACTTTTGGTAATTCTGGGAAAAATGCATCAGTCAATTGCGATCCTTTTTCAATATCAATGCGAGTATAAATTCCGGTGTTTGCTGAAGTAGGAAACATCACTACTTTTTTCCCATCTTTTGGGATCACTACAACGATGTTCTCTCCTCTCTTGAGGAGTTTAGTAATTACTTCCTCGGGGAATTTTAGACTTTTTTCGATATTCATCAAAATAGCTAGAGTTTCAATATCAGAAGACACTTTTTCAGTCATATATTGGTTTATTTCCTTTCATCTACTTAAAACTTCATGTTCGTTCTGAAACGAATTTTTATGCATGGAAGTTTTTTAGGCATACACACCGATATTAAGATCATCACAAGAAATTTAATGAAGGAACGAAAAATCTATAAAATCAAATTAGTTCATTAGTATAAGATAGGCGAGTCCAAAAACATGAGATATATATTCAAAGTACTGACATTAGGAGATTCTAAGCTGAGTCTACCGATGATTAAATCTGGTAAATTAAGCCATCAATATCAAGATCATGAAATATCTCGATGGAATAAAACCATTAACGTCGGTACAGATCAGTCAGTCATTGAAATTGATGCTGTGCTTAGTTCGACAATAGATTTTGATAGCATCATTCCAACATCAGATGGAATCCTATATTTTTTAGATCCTAATGATATCCAATCCTTTGATTTATTTGAGATGATTATTGACATTATTCAGAAGATGGGAAGAACTATCCCAATAATAATAGTGTTTTATAACCGTAGTGGATTGATACAAATCCCATCAAATTTTCTCTTGGAATACATATGGGAAAATTATCTAATTGAAGCGTTTGTGTTTGATCTTTATTCAAAAAACACTTTTTATGAAGTTCTGGAATGTCTTTCAGAGGCAATGATCACTGGAAACATTCCAATCAACGTTGAAACTACATGGATGCGAATTCCTTTCTTCATGGAGAAAATCAATCAGCTATTACTAGAGGAAAAATATGAGGAAGCTGGAACCTTAACAGAAATACTAACCAATATGAAAAAGAAATTTGAAAAACAAGATTATTACATAAATGCAGAACAAGCTGCTTGGTTATATTACAAATCGGGAGAATATTTAAAAGCCTCAGTCGTTCTACAGGGAGGAATTAGTGAGAAATTTTCAGAGCGATTTATTCGGATTTATGTAGAAAACATGCTTCATCAAGGATCACGCTTGTATAACATGAAACGATTCCATAATGCTGCAGAAAAATTTGAAAAAGCCTATTTATATTCCTCAATCGAATTAAACGACGAAGATTTAGCAGATAAATCTCTGAAATTAGCTATTACAACTTGGATTATATCCACCGAATTTCAGAATGCGTTTCAATTACTAGAAAAATTGGATTTTGAGGAGCAAAAGGAATTATTGAGAGAATTAACCCCAAATCTAGCTCAAGCTGTTGACTGGTTAATTGAAGCAAAGAAATTTGATATGGTTAAAGGACAGTTGTATTTGATCATCGATAAGTTTCAACGATTAGGATTATTCGAAGAAATAAAGATCTTGGGAGAAAAAATCGTTACTGTTCTTAAAATTCTAATTAATCAATATATTGGAGATAAGGATCCACATTCCGCAAACCTAACATTAGATGAGTTATTCAACATTTGGGAGACATTTTCATTAGAACGACAGGATGTGGACCATAGTATTCGAAGTATTGCGATTTTATTTCTGGAGCAAAATCAATTTTCAATAGTTGATAAACTCATCAACTACGTGCAATCGTATTCTATTCAAAAAGAATTAACAGAACTACGTCAATTAGGTGAGGAACAATACCGAAAGAAACTCAAAGATACTGCATTCACCCAATTTTCAAATGCCATTTCTGTATTAAAATCATATGTAGACAAAGAAAACCAAATATTTACACAATCAAATAACGAGTTCTATAAACACATAGAAGAATTAAAAAAAGCGGAGAAAATCTTAGAAGCAACTTCAGAAATTAAGAAACGAGCTGATTGGTTCAGAAATATAGGACATTTAGACTTTTATAATTCCTTATTGGTCCATCTACTTGGTGTATATTTAGATTCCAACATGTTCCTTCCTTTTCTTCAAGAATTGGTGAATTTACGTAGTGATGAGAGGGAAGACTATCTTAAACGAAGCACTGGAAAAATTCAG
Organism: Promethearchaeota archaeon; assembly: GCA_016839385.1. Next base: position 8,895 of record JAEOUK010000083.1, on the reverse strand, counting down.
AATAAGATTGAAGTGTTAATAGAAAGCGAAGAATCTTTAGATAAAATTGATCAAATCTTAGACAATTTTGCTCGAATTTATCGAAATCATCTTCTTTATGAGGAAACAAAAATAATTGAACGTTTACATGTAAAATTCAAAATTAGTCGTGCCAAAAAATTATTGAACTCATCCAAGGGTATAGAAGAAAGTAAAAATGTACTAGATCTTCTAAAACAGGCTGATATGGTTTATCAAAGACTTTCTGAAAAAGATCCCTTGAATTATGATGAAGTCCTAGAAGAATTAACAGATAGACACCTTCAAAATATTGAAGAGAAACTAAAAGGAAAACGATTAACTAAAGAACAAACAGTTGATCAAAAATTAGATGAAGGTTTGATAAAAGAAATACTAAAGGATATTAGCGAAACAAATCGAATAAATGAAAAAACATCTAACTCAAGAAGTAGGGGTAAATTTCACAAACGAATTTCAGAAATAGAGAGTGAAATTAGTAAAAACAGGGAAGCTGAAAAACTTGAAGCTGAACGAATTCACATTATGGTTGAAAAACTCTCTCGTCTTAAACAAATGGCTAAAGAAGAATTATTACGTCAACAAGATACACTAAGTCAGCGTCAAGGACTTAAAAGAATTCATTATCAAGAACTTCTTAATTCAATCCAGAAAAACGATTATGATTCAGCTTTAAAAGAATATGAGGAACGACTAAAATCATTATTTAATCAAAGAAAGTTTGACTTGGCAGAAATTGATCTGGCAGTTGTCACAATGATTCTTTTTAAGTTAAATGACAAAGAAAAACTAATCTCAATTCGTAGTAAATATAGAAAAGGAAATGGTTTGGTATCCCAAGTAATTGATTTCATTATTACGCTAATAGATTATCCGGATCAATCAATTCACCTTCAAGCAATTCGTTTATTTGAGAATTTAGCTTTATTTTCAGAAGAGAAAGGTTTATTGAACCAACTAGTGAAAATATCCTCAATAACTGAACCTGAGATTAAGGAAGGAGAGGGTAAAGATATATCTCCGGAAGGGCGTCTTAACGTCATAGTAATTCGAAATAACATTGAAAAATTGCATGGAAAAGAATCCAATATCTCAAAGAGGAGATTTTTAGAGAAGAAATACTGGAGTGATGCATTGGAATATATTCGAACTCAAAGCTATACAGAAGCTTCAATAGAATATTTCGATAAAATCAATACTTTAATTGATAATAACCATGGCGATTTCTACTCAATAAATCTAGTAATGGGTGTTTTATGTTTAATGAAAGCTAGTAAATCTCAAGAAGCAAAAAGACGATTGGAGAAGTTAATATTGGAAGTGAATATTCCTCAAGATATTATCCAAAATCAAGCAGAGAAAATTCTATTAGACCAATTATTATTAGCGCATCAACTGCACGATGAAACTAAATCAGATATAATCTATGAAGCATTTTATGATCATCTTCCTTTACTTGCTGGCGAAAAAGGTCTTATTTCCAGTCTATTTAGCCCCAGTACCCGAACAAAGAAGCAACAACAGGATTTTGCAGATAAAAGTGAAAGGACTCAATCTACGGTATTACAAAACCAACAATTAGCCAACTTAAGCCAAAGAGCTTCCGAGGAACGTGAAACATTCCAAGAGTTGTTCCGAAGAAGAAACGCTTTGAGGAGAATGGTATATCGGAAAGTTCTTGAAATGGTTTCAAAACTGGACTATGAAAATGCATCAAAAGAGTACTTCTATATTGCAATTAAACAAACAACTAAACGAGATTATGAAATCGCATCTGTTTTAGTCCTATTGGGAGCATTATCCTTATTCAAAAATAAAACAGACGAGTCCCATATTCAACTTTATTTGAATGATTTCATGAATAAAATTGGTTTTTCAGAAAAGGTAGTTTCAGAAACGTTTGCAGTAAAACTATTATCTTTACTACTTGAAGCAAAATCTATTGGAAATATCTCGATTTTTGATAGGACATGGAAATTACTCGATGTAATAGATATTTTTGAAGAAGAAAAACCTCTCTTTGAAAAATAAAAAGAAAAAAATCATTTTTTAATTTTCATCATTACGTCTTTAATTTTCTCATCAATTTCTTCCAATTCATCTGCAAGTGAATTTGCACGTTCAAGATAATCAGCGAGTTTTTGTAGGTCTTCGATTGTTTGATCATCTTCAAGATAATCCGAAATCTCGATTGCTTTATCTATTAATTTGATAGGTTTGAGATAATAATCTGTTTTTCGTTTCTCAATTTTACGAAGTGGTTTCACTATTTGTTCGTACGTGACTGCCCAATTTTTAATGAATTGAGGAATTTCATCAGCACGTTTTGCTTTATGTTCCAAAAGCTTAGTGATTGGAGTTTGTTTAATTTTTTTTGCTAGATTACTCGCATCTTTGTAATGTCTCGAGGCTTGTCTATAGTTTTTATGTTTATAAAATTCTTCATCTCCTCGTTTACACAAATATGCAATTTTTGGAGGAATTTCATTTGCCCTTTTAATCATTTCTTGAGTCTTTTCGAAATTCTTTTCATCTAATAGCTCATTTGCTTTTGAAACAATGCGTTCTTGAAGTCGTTTTACATCACTTACATCTTGGAATAATTCATTCCTTTCATTGAGTAGATGCTTAATTGTATCTTGAATCACAGACTCATTTCTACCTAGACTGAGTTTGATGAATTGTCGTAACTCAGTAATCATTATAGAGAACGGTTCTATTGACTCATTTCGATCTAAAATAAAAACAAGATATATGTACTCATTATCATCTGTAGTTGTGATGAAAATCGAGAAATACTTATGATTATCAGTTCGATACGATAACATAGGTTTTGGCTTTGCCTCTTCACCATAAATCGAATGTTTATTAGCAATTTTACGAGCTAAATTAATATCAAATCCATCGTCATTGTATTTTGTGATTATTTCAGGACGAGAATTTCGACTTGTTTTAAAAATCAGAACTCCACTTGCCATAGTTTTCAGATCCTATAAATAAATAATTAAACACACGCTAATAATTTTGGTTCTATAATAAACTTAGATTTTTCTTTCTCACTATGTTGATATTATAATGATTGACGAAAATCATTAAGGAATGGAACTATAAAAGTGTACCAAGCGTAAAAATCGTTACAACCATTAGTGAAAAAAATGCGAGAAGAAACTGATTACCAAGAATCTGTTGAGGCGTTCAAGACAAATGCTAACGTACTCATAGAACCATGGGGAATGTCTGTAGATCATATCCGATTAACTATAAAAGGACTTCCTGCTACACCATATAAGAATGGAAAATTCATCTTCGAGATAAAGCTTCCGGAAAACTACCCATTTAGCCCACCATACGCATATTGTCATACTTTACTATGGCATCCAAATATAGATCCCTCAATTCCGCCAGGCAAGTTGAATATTTGCTTAGACCTGATTAATCCAGACTTGGTTGGAAAAGTAGATCAAACTACAGGTGCAAGTGGTTGGACACCCGCAAAAACTCTAACTAATATAATAGAAGCTCTGCGTGCTATGATACATATGGAACCACCATTTTACAATCCAGCAGATCCTTTAAATCATGAAGCAGGAGAACAAGCTCTTAGGTCACCTGAAAGATTTAATAAACAAGCAAAAGAATACACTAAAAAATACGCAATGGACTGACAAGTCCGTTTTTATTCTTTCTTTAGGTACGTAAAATTCCATATCCTATTAATCGATATCGTTTCTTAATCGGTCGACTGATTGCAACCGTTGCACCCTTTTCAGCACATAATGGACGAGTTAATTTAAAAGTCACAGTATTCTTTTTCCCAATTTTTTGAATAATTCCAGCAGTCAATAAAGTTCCAGTCACCAGAAGCATCGGTTCACCAATTTTCAGTGGAGTCACTTGAATATCTTCGTCTGCACCAAGAACTCTATCCAGTAAATGAACTTGTATCTCACAATTGTTTTGGATCTCTGGAAGATTATCAACATGTCCTGCTAAATTTCCAATAAGATTATCAGCTTTTGTCAAGGATGGATCTAAATTTGTTCCGATTGCAATTAAACCTCCAGGATGCGCTGAATCTAATGCTAATGTGCCTTGATAAATACTTGTAACTTTCGTTTTCAATGGTTCATACTTATTCTGTCGCTTAATACCAGGTCTAATTTCTAGTTTATCTCCGATTTGGAGTATTCCTTGAGAGATAGAACCTCCTACAACCCCACCCTGAAGTTCTTCAATATTGGTTCCAGGTTTATTGACATCGAAACTTCTCGCTATATGAAATTGTGGGGGTAAGTCTTCGTCAAAATCGGGAGTTGGAATTATTTCTTCAATTTTTCGTAACACTTCTTCAATATTTATCTTGTAAATAGCAGAAATTGGGATGATTGGGGCCCCTTCAGCTATGGTACCTTTGATAAATTTCTTGATTTCTTGATAATTTTCAATTATTCGTTCCCGAGAAACCATGTCAATTTTGTTTTGTATTATAATAATTTTTCGAATACCAGAAATATCAAGTGCAGCGAGATGTTCCCGAGTTTGAGGTTGTGGGCAAGTTTCATTTGCACTAATCAACAAACAGGCTCCATCCATTAAACTAGCTCCACTTAACATCGTCGCCATTAGGATCTCGTGACCAGGAGCATCTACAAAACTAATTTTTCGCCGAAATTCAAGTTCTCCTGCACAATCGGGACAGGTATTTCGTTTCTGTTTTTTCTTTTTTATTTTATTAGCTAAATGATAAGTAGTGTATTTGTTACATGAGGGACAATAAGCAATTGTACAGTTTGCATAGCCTAATTTAATGGAAATGCCCTGTTCTTTTTCCTTTTGGTATCGATCAGTCCACTCTCCAGATAAAGCATCCACAAGAGTCGTTTTTCCATGGTCAACATGTCCCACCATTCCAACATTGGTTTCAGCTTGGACATCCGATCCAGGAGATTGTTTCCGCTTTTTGTGCTTCTTTTGTGTTTCCGTTGGAATATCAATTTTAGATTCTGTTATGGGTTCTGATAATGAAGTAGTTTTAGATTTTTTCTCAGGTTCCTCTTTCATTTGTATTGTTTCTTTTTCAACAGGTTTTATTTCCTTTTTTAGAGGTGATTTAGGTTCGATTATTCGAGTATCAGCTCTAGACTCTGGGGTACTCTCACTTAATCCGAGTTCTTGTTTCTTTTTTTCAAGCCAAGAAAGATATACTTTGGTGATTTTCCCACCCCAGATTGCTTTTTTACCAGTTTCTTGATTGTATAACTGGTGAAAATCTTCTTCTGTATAATTTTTAGGATCCTTTGACAATTTTTACTTAATACCCACTTAACCTTTAGTGCGTTTGATGTATGTTTTATTCTTCAAAAAATTTATCCTAATTTGCGTTATTTTAGGTTAGTGATTTTGGGATTTTATTGATATAAAAATGGGATTAACTTTAGTAGTGATAATTTTTTCTAGTATATCGAATTACAATGGTGTCGTGGAGAGATGTATTGAATTTCGACGTTATAAGTTCATTCGTAAAACGGATAACTGGCGTTGAAATCGATGATGAACTTAAAGAATTGGGTTTCAAAGAATTATCCGAGAAGTATTCAGAAGAGGAAATCTATGAAATGGAAGCAGCAGAAATCGAACAAGAATTAATCAAAATATATCTCGATATACTCAAGGATAGAGGAGTTAAAGTAAAAAAGCGTGTTCGAATGCCCTTTCCAATAGGTGTTGAGCAGTTACCCCCCATTGGGATGGATCCCCAGTATATTAAAAACATTTTACGAGAATATCCCGAATTAAGAAAACTCCTTGAAGAATTACTTGAAGAGGAAGACGAATACGACGATGAAGATGATTACGACTCTGATGATAGAGCGAATGATATGTATATTTAGAGTAGTAATGAATTAGTTCCTGCTTTGCAAGCAGTGACCTCCGAAGGATGCCCTGTGATGGTTTCCACCTTCATCATGGGGAACTATAATTTTATTTTTTCTACATGGATTAATTTTGGATTTTTCTGTATCGATACTGTTCCAATCCCTTTATGATACGAACCAATTCTCCAAATAGGTATGCCTTCTTGTTTGAATGCGGTTTCTATTGCATCTGAGTCAAGTTTTTTTGAATCGATGCAGAGTAACATTGGTCCAGCTGTTTCTGCAGCACATCCTCCTAATAGATCATATCCAAGAACCTCGGATATACTATCAGATCCCGCAATTATTGGTAGTGTATCAATTGTAATATCGAATTGAGTATTTTGTACTACTTCTTCTGCGTGCTTTTTTAACCCAAATCCTGTAATATCGGTCATACTCCCAATTGCAGGTTTGAGATTTTGATTCCTAATCGTTTTTACTACATCATAGTTTGATTTACGCATCACATCAACTGCAATTTTTATCATTCTATCAAATAATGTGGAATTTACTCCTGGAAACAATTCTTCTATGAAAGATTCCTCATCTTTTTGCATTCGATATAATGCCATCGGAGCTTGAATTCCAATGGGTTTTGTTAGGTAAACATCACCTGTTTTAGATGTAGTTTTTAATTGTTTTGGAATCAAATCGGTTTTATTAGCAATCCCGACTGCAATCCCGCCAGAAAGAGGCCAGGGATTGATTATCGTATGCCCTCCATTAACATCTGCATTGAATTGTTTCAAGAAGTTCCTCTGACCTACGATTAATCCTTGTGTTACTTCTTCAGGTTGGTCAACAGGAACTCCAAGGAAACTTAGATACATCACAATATCAAGAACATTCATTGCGAATACATCATTTGTTGCATTACAGGCAGTTATCTCCCCCATAATGATGGGATCATCATGTATGGGAGTAAAGATGTCAACATTTGTGACTAGGACTTTATCACCAATTACTTTAATGGCGCAGTCTTCAGCAGTATAATCCAATCCGGACTCGTTCAAGATATGTTCAAGTGTTTCCTTTGGAACTTTACAGGATCATCCATGTACTTGTGTTTTCGCTGTTAGTCGGTATTCTGGATTCATTCTAATTCCCTATCGATCCCACTGATCGATTGATTATTAAACACAAACCCAGATTGAAAAATTTATGGTTTGGATTTTATGGAATAAAAACTTCCAATTCCTTTCGAATTTCTTTTTTCACACCAAACATATCAGAATATCGAATTATCACTTTCAATTCTCCCATTCGAGCAGAAGTACCTACACGTTCTGAAGGCTTAATCAATTGATCGTGATTATACTTCAATACCCAATTGAAAATTTTTGTCTCATCAGTCTGAAACTCTTTGATTTCAATCCATTTTGGCTTACTACGGTCCTCTTGAATACTCATAAAATTCGGGCATGAAAACAAGATTGATAAGTTTTGTATAAAATGTCGAGTAGTATTTTTTAATCGTATTCTAAAATGAACAAAACTGCCCAAGACCTCAATTTTCTTTGAAATCTCCAGTGTTTTATCATATTCTGGAAATTTCTCAGGTAAATATAATTTATTGTCCCTGATCTTTCCTTGAAGAACTCCTGTTTCAATTAACTTAAAGACTTTTTCAAGTATTTGAGTTTCTGATAGATCTGATTTCATGTATTTAGCTAAAAGATCTATTGGGATAGGATTCATTATTTTCTGCAAGGAAAATATTCGATTGGAAAAAATATCTTGTGAGGTCATTTGATGGAATTCGTTGCTACGTTCTATCAACGAATCTTTTATTTGTATCCAATCATCCATATAAGCACGAATTAAGTTAGATTTTTCGATATCTACATCCATTTCATCCAATTGCGCATACATATTCATAATTTCTTTATCGAAATCTTGGATGCTATTTATTGTCTGGGATATGGTTAATTGAAGAAGATCTTCTGCAGTATCATAATTTCCTTTCTTTATTTCATCAGTAACTGGAGAAGTGATTAAAGAAAACCGTTCAAACTGATCTCGAATATTTCTGCTGGATTGAAGAATTAAATTTTGGTATTGATTGAGAAGTAGTTCAAAAGAAATATCTTTTTTAATTTTGTTTTTCTGTTTTTTGTTATCTTTGATGTTTGTATGAATGCTTTTCAAGTTAAAACTGATAGTATAGAGTAGTTGTTGAGCTTCTATTTTTGCATTAACCCAATATAAAGTTATATCTTTTAATTCTTCTTTAAAATCTAAATTCTCTATCCAAATTTGACCGATTTCAGATTCTAATCTGAAAATTTTATCCCGAATGTACGCGAGGTGTTCTAATTTCTTACTAGCTTGCTCTTCTTCACCCTTACTAATCAATTGCTTAAGTTGGGTATTTAAATTTACCACATCTTGCATTTCGGACTTTAGAACGTCTATACGAGATTTCATTCGATCAATTTTTTCATGCAATTGCAGGATATATCTTTGTTTTGCGTTTTCTACACTTTCCTTGATGTAATTTTTGATATCTCCAATTTGTTCAAGAAGTTCCAGTCGAGTATACAACCAGTCTTCAAGAAGATCCACTGCCAATCTCTTAAATTCGTAATCGTCCAATCGATCTCCAAAAGATTCGATTTTCTTAATTGATTTATTGATTTCACGCTCTAAGATTATCAATGCTTCTCGAAATTCATTTTTATCAATGATTTGGAGCATATCATCCCGTAATTGTTTAGGTAAATTTTGTAGTTCAACCATTTCCCGATAAAATAAGTTTTGAGTAACTTCTACTTCCTTGATGAGGATTTGAATATCATCAATAGAGCTTTCAATTCGATCTAGTGCAGATTGAATAGAATCCATCACTTCGGGGTCGATTTCATTCTCTGAGATTGTTTTTAAGGTTAAATGAGACCAAACAGCAATGCTTTTTACTTTCAGTACACCATTTAATGAACCTAAGATCGTTATGATGTTT
>JAEOUK010000014.1 GCA_016839385.1 Promethearchaeota archaeon | reverse complement strand
TTATCATCACCCCACTCAAAATTCCAGCCAATATTCTCAATTCCAGGAGCAAATGTTTCTCCAGTTTCCAAATCCTTTATTTCGATAAAGAATTTCTCATAACCTGTTGTATCAACTGAATATGCCAATAGTTTTTGATTTGGACTAATTTTGAAACTTTGAAGTTTATAATAATCATAATCTTTTGCTAATTCATTCAAATCAAGCAATATTTCTTCCTCTGCTTCCAAATTCAAATGCTTACGACAGAAGATTTTATACTCTTTTCCTTTCACATCTCTATCATAATAGTAATAATCTTTATACTTGTAAGGAACACTTTCATCATCTTCCTTGATTCGATTTTTCATTTCATCGAACAATTCATCAGAAAATGTATCAAGATGACTTGTTTTGGATTTTGTGTATTCATTTTCAGCTTTAAGATAATCAATAACTTCATCGTTTTCTTTAAATCGTAGCCAGAAATAATTATCCGTTCTTTCAACTCCATGAATTTCAAGAATTTTTGGTTCCTTTCTAGCAATTGGGGGTTTAATCACATCACTCATAAATCAATATTGGATATTTGGGCTTAAAAGAATTATTAAGAATCAATATTTCGATACTTTAATACTGATATAATTTTTTTAGGAAAATTCAATAATAAAAGAAATGGCTTCTAATATATCAGAAAAAAAGATGTTTAGTGGGGATGCCACTCAACATTTCCTTCTTTGTCTATAGTTGCACCAGCATGTCTTAATGCCCAGCACGAAATAACAACTCCTACAGGTAAGCTTGCTGGATGACGAGCTGCAAATTCCATATGAACATCTAAGACGGAAGGTCCCTCTCCGAGTCCCATTGCACCAATTTCAAGTTTGTTTAAAATTTGTAACATCTCTTTTTCTAAATCAGCTATTTGTTTGTCTTCATGATATTGATACAGTGGTCTCAAAAGAGCCTTCTTCGCAAGGTTCATACACATATCCTCACCACCACCTACACCAACACCAACTGTATAAGGAGGGCAAGCAAGAGGACCAGCTGTGGCAACTGCTTCAACAACAAATTCTTTGACTCCTTTGATACCTTTACCTGGAGGTATCATCTTCATCTTCCCAACATTGCTTGATCCTCCACCTTTAGGCATAGCAATAATTTCACACTTATCACCTTCAACGAGGTCAAAATAGAACCAAGGCACGTATCCTCTTAATCCAACATTGGTTTTTGTGTTGCCTTTGAACATATCAACAGCATTAGGCCTTAGAGGAATATTGATAGTTGCTTTTTCAGTTGCTTTTATCAGAGCTGTTTTAATTTCTGACCTTATTGGAAACTTGTCACCGATTTTAACAAAAAATGCTACTAATCCTGTATCTTGGCACATTGGTTTACTTTGAACATCAGCAATTTTGATATTCTCATTGATTGCCATTAATTGAGATTTACCTAAATTTCCTTCGGTTTCTTGTTCTCCTTTAATCAGAGCTGCTTTTACTTCTGTAGGTAAAATTGTAGCAGCAATTTTTAATAATCTTGCAGCTGTATCTTCTACTACCTGGGCTATGTCCTTCATATTATTTCAACTCCTGTAGAATCTTATCGCGATTTGCATTAATATTTTTCATAGAATCTTCAGTTAAGTTTCCACCATGAGCGTCTATTGTTATAGTAAGTGGGCCAAATTCTTCCACTTCATAGACCCAAAGACACTCTGGCATACCTAGATCTTCCAACCAGAACACATCATTTACCTTCTTTATCCTATCTGCTGCTAACAATGCAGCTCCACCTGTAAAATAGCCATAAACACATATTTCTTCTTGACAGGCTTTAGCAGTTCTTTCACCCATTCCACCTTTACCTATGATGATTCCTGGATGGAATGTTTTAATGAATTCATCTTGAAAAATTTCCATTCTTGCAGAAGTTGTTGGGCCAGCAGCAACAACAATCCATTCACCATCTTCATTCTTTTGCATTACTGGGCCACAGTGAAACAATCCTTTACCATTGAAATTTACAGGTGGTTCTTTGCCTTCCTTGTGAAGATCTAATGCTTTAAGATGAGCTTCATCACGAGCAGTAATAACTGTACCAGTCAGGTACACAATATCCCCAATTTTGATTTTTTTCAATTCTTCAGGGGGGATTGGAGTAGTTAAATGATATTCCATGAGCTCTCTGAAAAACTAGTGACTTTTTAATCTTTCGAAGAGGACTTACAAAACGCTTAAACTTCGTTATTCTTAATTTTTAGGACTTTTTTATTATTAGAAATTAAAATATTAAATATAACCTCAACAAATATATTCAGAGTCATATCCTATTAAGGGTTCAAAGGGGATAATATGCACGAAAATCATGAGGTTATTACTGCAATAGCTAAGCACATTCTAGCAGCGGAGACAATTATCTTCTTTACTGGTGCTGGAACTAGTGTACATAGTGGTATTCCTGATTTCCGTTCTGAAGGAGGACTCTGGGAAACATACAATCCTCTTGAAGTTGCGACAATTAGAGCATTTCGAAAAAACCCAGAGAGAGTATGGACGTTTTTTAGAAAAATCTTTGCAGATTTTCAACCAGTTGAACCCAATGAGGGACATTATGCGATTACTGAAATTCAAAAAATAAAGGGAAAAGATAGAGTTCATATTGCAACACAGAACATAGATGGTCTTCATCAAAAATCTGGTTCTGAAAATGTCTATGAACTACATGGTACTCCCGAAATCATGCACTGCATCAGATGCACTCATGAAGAACCAATGAATTATGAGAAACATTTCAAACCAGAAAAACTACCATTGTGCCCTAGGTGTGACTATCCTTTAAAACCAAAGGTTATTCTTTTTGGAGAATCACTCGATATGGATATTTTTAATATGGCGATAAATATTGCTAATAGGAGTAATATAGCAATAGGTGTTGCAACTAGTCTAGAGGTTTTTCCAGCGGCAAATATACTTTTATCTCCATCTCCACCTACTAAGAAGGCTCTATTTAATCTTACTCCGACTTTATATAATGAACAACTGGACTATTATGTTGAAGGAGATTTGATTGAAACACTACCTATGTTAGTACAGATTTTGAAAGAATTGAGTTAAAACAACTAAATTCAAGAAAAATCAGTTTAAACTCATAGAAAATTTAAAGTATCAATCTACTATTATATGGTATAAGGATGATATAGATGTCTGAAGAAAGAGAAGAGAAAGATTATGAAGATACTGTGAAAGACGTTAT
>JAEOUK010000454.1 GCA_016839385.1 Promethearchaeota archaeon | reverse complement strand
CTAGAATTGTTTGATGAGACGATTGCCGTAAAAAAGCGATCATATTTGAGTTCGTATTGTCTGCCCAGACTGGTATGAGGTTACCATATATTAAGGCATGATTCTCTTTTCGTAATTGAATGAAACGCTTGACGTTTGCGAATATTGCTTTTCCAAACGAATCAATATTGTTAGGTAAAGAAGGCATGGGTTTACGGACTTCTCGATCCGACCTATTCGGAATGACTAGCCCTTTTAAACCGATCTCATCACCGTAATATACTTTTGGAATGCCATTTAGAGTGAATAATATAAGAAACGCCGGGATTGTGTGACGTTCATCTTTCAATATTGAACGAATTCGACTCACATCATGATTTCCGAGAAAATTCATTAAAGCAATATTTTTGTTCTGACCCCATCGCGGATGGAAGGATTGCTCGAGTACCCCTTTTAATTCCCATAAGTTGTTTTCATTAATCCCATTATAGATTGATTTATATACTGCATAGCCTGTACCTGCGTCTAACAAATCACGTCCAATCCATTTTGTATATGGTTGATGAATTAATTCTCCCACTAGAAAACTATCTGATTTAACGGATCTGCATACATCTTTAAAATCTCGCCAAAAATCATTTCCAATAAGGTAAGCCACGTCCAACCTCCATCCGTCGATTCCAATTTGACCAAGCCAATACTTAGCCACATTGAAGAAGTATTCTCTTACTTCTGGATTGTTTAAGTTAAGTTTTACTAGACCATAATGACCTTCCCAGGTTTTATAATCAAATCCATCCATGTAGGGATTGAGATGATGCTGTGAGAAATCGATATAATGCCATTCAAGTTTTGATGAATTTTGCTTATTGTTTTGGATATCTTTAAAGCTAAAAAATTCTCTACTCACATGGTTGAAGACGCCATCAACAATAACTTTTATCCCCAACTGGTGTAGTTCGTGAATAATTTGTTTGAATAATTCATTAGAACCCAAACGATGATCGATCTTGAAATAATCTGTTGTATTATATCCATGACTAACTGATTCGAAAATAGGACCAAATTGAATTATGTTGATACCCATTTCTTGAAAATGATTATAATATTCACGGATTTTTTCCAAACGATTTATTATCTCAGATTCGTCTTTAGAATAGTATGGCGCATTGAAAAAGCCCAAAGGGTAAATATGATATATAATTCCTTCTTTTACCCATTCTGGAATGTAATCTATATGTTCCATCTGTTTGTTCTGAAAAGGAAAACACAAGAACTAACTAAAAATTTTCTAAAATCAAAATAAAGAAACTATTTACTCTTCCATAATTTTGAGTTTAAGATCAATTATTTCTTTTAACTTTGGGTTTAGTTCTAATGCTTTTTTATAAGATTCTTTTGCATCTTCATATTTCTTTAAGAATTGTTGTGCTGTTGCTTTATTCATCCATGCAGCAGCATAATTGGGCTTTAATGCGATTACTTTATCATAATAATCCACGGCTTCTTCAAATCGACCCAATTTCTCCAATACAATTCCTTTACGATTCAATGCATAGGTAGATTTTGGATTAATTTCCAAAGCTTTATCATAACATTTATCAGCTTCCGTAAATTCATCGGATTTCTCATGAGTATACCCCTTATTCAACCATGCATCAATATTTTTCTCGAAGAACTTTGACTCTCTTCTTTTCGACATCTTATTAAACTCCTTTTTTAGTATGGAAAGGATCCTCATTTATTATTTGTGTTTGTACTGCTTTCCAACTTCATAGCATTTACCACATGATTTTCCCATATCACGATAATACATATCCATAAACATTGTAAGTGGATTTACTTTTTCAATATCAATTTTATTTCCTGATATGCATTCAGTATCACAGTGAATTGCAATTACTTTAGCAACAAACATTTCATTTCTACCTACATCTATTATTTGTAACACTTTACATTCGAAATTAATCGGAAATTCCGTTATTAAAGGTGCAGTTTTTATCTCTCCGGTAAAATAATCAAATACATCAGATTTATCAACTTTGTGCCCTGAAACGCGTCCCACATAATCGGTTTTTACAATATTATCAGGAGAGGGTACATTAACGCTATATGTTTGATGTTCACGAATTCCTATATTTGTAAAATGCGTCTTGACAGAGCTGATATATACATGAAGAGGATATCCACAAGTAATCCCAAAATCGCTAACAGTGTTATAAGTAGGTTTTCCATTAACAAAGGTTCCAACAACCACTGCAGGATGAGGAGCTGCGAAATACATATAATCCGGCTCGAGTTTGGTCTTTTTCATACTTACGAATTTGTTAGTTTAAGTAAATAAATACAACCAAACGACCAAATGTATCCAGATATAAAATCCTTAATGGTATTTGTTTAAATCAGAAGAAAATCATTAGTTTATGCACTAAATTAATATCAGTTGACCTTATTCCCATATATTTATATTTTTAACCTCCTACTGGAGAGTATTTTTGTATAAAAGAGGTATTAGAATGAGAAAATGTAAAATTGTAACGGTGATATTTTTCATAATTGCATTTACGTTTTTCAGTGGTTTTTCACATATTGAATATGTATCTTATGATGATAAACAAGAAGAATTAGTTCCAAATCAATCCGGCACATCTATTGAGCTGAAGAAAGTAGCTGATATTTTTGATGGTAATACTCAAAATGTTGTTATACAAGGAACCTATGCGTATGTAGCTGATTCTATGGGAGGATTAAAAATAATTGATGTTTCCATACATAGTTCCCTAACGAAAATCGGAGAATTTGATGAAAAGAATGATGTTAATGGTCTCTATATATCAGGATTCTATGCATATTTAGCAACTCAGGGAGGATTGAGCATTATAGATATCTCAAGTCCAAGTTCTCCTACAGAAGTCGGAGCTTATGAAGGAGGAGCTTCAATTGATGTGTTTGTATCCGGATCATATGCGTATTTAATAAGAGCATCGGATGGAGTAGAAATAATTGATGTTTCCAATCCTGCAGTTCCGACTCAAGTAAAACACCTATATAAAGGCACATCAGCTAGAGCGATTTATGTTTTAGGCTCGTATGCATATCTCGCGCGGGATGAGTATGGTTTACAAATTTTGGATGTCACCAATCCTACAGATCCACAAGAAATTGGTAGTTTTTACGATGGAGGAAATGCTTATGGGGTGGTTGTATTCAATCCTTTTGCATATGTTGCGGACGCATTTGATGGATTTGAGATTATTAATATTTCAAATCCGAGTTCCCCAACTGAAATTGGGCAATATGATGATGGTGGAAAGTCTCATGATGTATTCATTTCCGGTTCGTACGCATACATAGCTGACGATTTTGATGGATTGGAAGTTATTAATATAACAAATCCAAGTAGTCCAACAAAACTGGGAGAATATTCCACTGGTGCACAGTGCATAGATGTATATGTTTCTGGATTATATGCATATACTGCTGATAGTGCACTAGGATTAGGTATAATTGATATAACTTCTCCAACATCACCTACGGAAGTTGGTCGATTCGATGAAATCGGATGGTCTCACGGACTTGCTGTCTCTGGAACGACCGCATACGTTGGAGATAATGATTTAGGGTTAGTAACTGTTGATATTTCGGATCCTATAGATCCTTCTGTCTTGGGAAATTATTATGATGGAGGAATTCCCTATGATATTTTTGTATCTGGTTCCATAGCATTTGTAGCGGATTATACGGATGGATTAGAAATCATGGATGTTTCAAATCCTGCTTCACCTTTAGAAATAAGCCAGTTATATGATGGAGGAGTAGCCTACGGAATTGATGTATCAGGCTCATACGCTTTTGTCGCTGATGGAAATGATGGATTGGAAATCATTAGTATTTCTGTTCTTAGCAGCCCAGTTGAAGTAGGAGAGTTTAGTTACGGGAATACAGCTTATGACGTTGATGTAATAGGAAGTTTAGCTTATCTCGCATATGGAGTCAATGGTCTGGTGATTATTGATATATCAAATCCAAGTAGTCCATTTGAAGTTGGACATTATAATGGATCGGGATCAGTGGTGGATGTACAAGTAGTAGGTAATCTAGCTTACATTGCTGATTATGGTGGAACGGATTATTCTGGGTTAACTATACTGGATATCACAAATCCATCCTCACCAATTGAGATATATCGATACTGGCATTATTCTATAAATAATGTGCATGTCTCTGATTCTCATGCATATCTTAGCGGATATTATGGATCAATTCAGATAGTAGATATTTCCGATCCTGAATCCCCTAAACGAATTGGATTTTCCTCTTGGTGGGGGAAAACAAAAAAGATAGCTATTTCGGGATCATTTCTTTATGCAACAGCGGAAAATAACGGTTTAATGATTTTTTCCATGACCGCAGTACAGAATTCTATTACAGTGACATCCCCAACAAGTGGAGAGTTATGGAAAATGGGATCTAACTATAATATAACGTGGACTTTAACTGGTATAATCGATTTCGTAAGGATTGAATTACATATAAATAACAAGTATTTTCAAACAATTGACTATTCCGGTGGAGGGAATGGAATATATGAATGGGAAGTCCATCGATACTTGCACACTTCATCAAAATACCAAATTAAAATTGTGGATGAGTATGATGAGACAGCTTTTGGATTTAGCAACTACTTTTCAATATATACCGATGAGAAATCCCCATTCAATATACCAGGATACAGTATGATTTTCCTATTTAGCATTAGTATCGGAGTTATTCTCATCTTAATAGTGAAGATGAATTCAAAATGGAGAAGGATTACGCATGAGTAATAACTACAGCAGATTTGGGATAGGAGTAATTCTAATGGGCATTTTAGGAGTCTTTTCTTTTGCTGATTTCACCATAAATTATCTTATGTTTAATTTTATCGCAATTCCAATTCCCGGAAGTTCGTATTATCTATTCTTACGAATTTGGCCCTTTATTTACATGGCGTGTACTCTATGCATTGCTGCAATGTCAATATTTTTGATTTACACGTTACCTCGAAATTCAGAAGTCCCCATATATAGTATCTTTAAGACAATAATAACTAGCGGAAATGTTGCTTTGATGATCACGATGTTATATTATGCTTTTATGAATATGTTGGTTGAAAATAGTTGGGGAACTCATCAAGAATTTATGGTGCGAATTTGGTATCCCGTATTGTTAGCAGTTTCTGCAATATTGTATTTGATCGGGTGGATTTTCTTCATAATAGGGTGTAAACAAGAAAGACGCAACTCGAAAGTCTTAGGTTCCGTAGTGGTAATTCAAATAGGAACGATTTTTGGATTCTTAACTGCAGCATTTTTCTTGATAATGTGGTATCTTATATTAAAAACACCGTATGAAAATTACCTACCATTCGCAATCTTGTTATACATTTTCTCATATGGAAATTCTAGTTTAACTATTATGGGGCATTTTATTTTGGGTATTGTTTTCCCCCGTCATTCAATCCAAAGTGCAATGGCTGAACCAATGTTAGAGAAACCAATTTCGAAAGAAGAAACTTCCCCTACCATATCAAATGCGAGTGCTAAATATCAACAACCAAAAGGGCATACTTGTCCCAATTGCGGTTCAAAGGTTCCTTTGCAAGAAAAATTCTGTTTATTCTGCGGAAGTGCGATAAAATAACCCTTTTTCTTTTTCTCGCTTTCTTTCTGGAATTATATAATGCAAATAAAAAAGATACATAAAATAAGAGATCGATTTCTATTTTTTTGCATCAATATGATATTGTTGAATAATTTTTTGGAATAAGAGTTGGGCTGAAATGGCCTTTTCAGATTCATTTAATCCCTCTATTTTGAAATCCGAATGTCTGATAAGTGATAATTCTAT
>JAEOUK010000082.1 GCA_016839385.1 Promethearchaeota archaeon | reverse complement strand
GTATCCATGGAGAAGAAATCAGAATCAAAAATCATGAAACGAAAATTTAATCTATTTCAAACTCTTGTTGTATTTTTCATTTTATTTCTCATGGGTTCGATTATGTGGCTATCAATCAATTTTGCAACTCCTTATAGAGTTTATCGGGATGGGAAACGTTATGCTAGTGTTGGAGCACCGTTTACGATCAGTATGATTTCTGAGACCAAACGAGATTATATTGAAATTGATTTCTTCACTTCAGGAGATCCGGGGTTTTCAGCAGATGTTCTAATTCTTGATAGCTATGGGTATTATCAACTCCAACAAGGATTATGGCCAAGTATCTATCAGTCCGTCGGGATTAGAACTTTTGAACCAATAAGATTTATTGTGAGTGATTATCAGTCTGCTGAAAATCCGTTTAGCCAAAATGAATTGTATATTGCATGGTACGCTTGGTCCGGAACAATTTCGATAGAATTTGACTATACAAAGGTTTTTTATCGTGATTTAACATTCTTTTTCTGGTACCTCATACCTGGATTATTTGTTTTTGGTGCATTTTTTATTTTTTATTTTGTATTCAATAATGGAATTGCCGAATTTCGACAAAAATGCAAAATCTGTGACAGCTATATAGCAAAAGATGCTAAGTATTGCCCACATTGTGGTAAAGTCTATTTTACTCCCGAAGTAGACGAAATATAAAAAAATTTCAAATAAAAGAAAATAAAATAAATTTAGAAACGATATGATGTCCCATGGTCTAAATTAACGTAAGTTGCTGTAAAGAAGTTACCATAAGTCACAAACCATTCATCATTTCTGGGTGGTTCGAAATGAAGAGGAACAACGTATTCAGGATCAATTGTGTTAATCACATCAACTACTTCCATATCTGTCATAGTCTGGCACCCAGGACCGAGTGGTAACATTGCTACATTAATTAATCCTTCCAACTGTGCATATTCAGGTATATCTTTTGAATCTCCTGCATGGAAAAACGTGAATCCATCGATATTAATTATATAACTCGTCCAGTTTGCTTCTGCTGGATGGCTCGCTGGGTACTCCCCTACAGGAAAAGTATACATGAAAAACGCAGTAATTGTAACCCGTTCATTAATTTCTACTACTTCACCTGGATTGACACCTAAACCATCGAATGCAGTTATTGCATCTGTCATATTTTCAGGAAAAATGTTGATCGTGGAATCTTGTTGCACTTGATTAACATCCAAAATCATATAATGATCTTCGTGAGGATGTGTAACACACACAACATCTGCTGGCTTATCATCAAATTCGGAACCTAAAAGAATTGGGTCAACGTAAATCCGAAAACCTTTAGATTCAATCATGACACCCGCATTTTCAAGAAGGGTGAGTCTAATTCCAGTAAGTTCATAAATCGTTGTGGAGACGGGAGCAGCAATCATCAAACCACCAACAACAATCCCAATAATAAGTAAGAATTTGTTATTATTTCCCATTTTTGATCTAATTATTGTTACTCAATTATTATTTTTATGTATTTCGTTCCAATAATGTTACTATGGTATGAAAAGTAGAAATTCATAAATTCAAAATAATAGAAAAGAAAAGTAAAAAGGGCAATTATCAATATAGATTCAATGAAAAAACGTACAGTTTTAGCAATAGCAATTACAATAACAAGTTTAGCAGGTTTACTTCTTGGAGGTTTTTCCTTTTACTCTTGCAAGTATTGTTATTATTTTAAAACTGAATTTTCTTCACCTGCATATAGTCTACCTTTAGGCACTCATTTCAATATCGAATTGGATAATTCATCTCTTGTAAACCAAACCATACTCCATGGAATAGAAAAAGCATTATGGACCTATACGCAACTTCAACGCGCAGGAGGTTTTCCTTTAGGAAGCAACGTTGATGGAACATTAATGTGGAGTGATAGAGGACCGAGTTGCCCACTTTTTCCTTTAGAATTTTCTATTCAAGAAGGTACTCCTCTGATTGGTTCTGTTTTTCTTACGATGTATACAATTGAGCCGAATCCAGTTTATTTGGATATTTCTCGTGAGGTAGGAGATGCCATATTAGCAATCCAAGATGAAAATGGGGGGTTTTACTATGATGGGAGACGGTATAAAGATGGGAGAGGTTATGATCCGCATCCGTTTAATTTCCGTCATAGCACAATTCTAGATGATAACGTTATGCAATCGTGTATGAGTTATTTATTGGATTTATACAACCTAACTAAGGACTTTAAGTATTATTTGGGTTTTGATAAAGCGATGGTGTGTCTGAATTCCGTTGAATTGCCCCAAGGGGGATGGAAACAGCGTTCAAATTATCCAGATAACGTATATCAATCTCAGATTACTTTGAATGATAATGCCTTAAATGATGTTGTTATGATGCTTTTAAAAGCCAATTCCATTTTTCCGAATAATACAGCTTATCTAGATACTGCTATTCGAGCAGGTGAGTTACTCATTAATGCTCAAGGAAATGGAGGATCCACATTTCAACAAGGATGGGCACAACAATACGATTCTAATCTTCAACCTTGTTGGGCACGTGATTTTGAACCTCCTGCAATCTGCTCAATGCAAACTGCGACTTCCATAAACATCCTAATGGAATTATTTTTGACAACGAATGATACTATTTGGTTAGATCCAATTCCAGATGCAATCGCATGGTTGAATTCATCTGAAACAAAATTAGATAACAACACTTGGGCTCGATTGTATGAATTAGAAACCAACATCCCAATATATGGCATCGAAAATGGTAAGAACAAGAACCCTCAATATGTATATAATTTTGAAGATGCTCGTCCAGGATATACATGGCAGAATTCTTTCGGAATTCCTGAAGTGATCGAAAATTACCTACAGTTAGTTAATCTATCTTTTTCGATCCCCGACTATCTGAATTGGAGGAGTATTTTACCATCAACCGAAATCTTGGAGCAAACAACGTATTTTATAATTCATAAATTAACTCCATCGGGATTTTGGGTGGATTCTGATGGACCATGGCTGAAAGAGGAGCAAATCATAAGTCAAACATTTGCCAGAAACGCTTTTATTGTTTTTCAATATCTTCAGAAAGTGCTGGATTTGATTTAGCTGAATAATACTCTTTATCCATGATTCTTCTGATAGGTAAAAAAGCATGTGCTACCATATATTCTCTGGGTTCATCAACCAAAGATAGATCCTTTTCACGCTTTTTTTCAGTTTCCCTTAAAAAATTCGTATCAAATTCCATGAATTTATTCCGATATTCAACATATTCATCTTGTGTATAATATTGGATTCGAGGAATACAGGTATTATACCGATAGACTTCTTCCATAAATTCTTCCGTTATTGTCTTTGGAGTAACATTTGCATAAAAATTGTTGACATATTCAGTAGTTTGCGTAATTGCGTCTTTAAGAAGGGAAAATAATCTTATGTTTATCAAAAATTCTTCATTTCGGAGCATTTTATACATTTCTTCAGGTGAGAATTGCTTGATGTCATCATAAGTTTTGCCGAAAAAGAATGGAATTGAGCTTTTTGAGTATATTTTTTGCTTTATTGATCCTCTTGATTTTTCTTCTCGAACTTCAATGAAAGAATGATTTTGGATTTTAATGTTTTTTAATTCTTTCATGTGTTTTGACACAGTGCTTTTACTTTTGCTTAATTTCTCACTCAACTCCGTCAGAGATAATTCATGGTATATTTCTAATAAATTCATAATTCTTTGCTTGAGTTGGGAATCATAAACCTCGAGGGTCTTTTGAAAATATGTTTTGTTCATTTTCTCCGAAATTATAGTTCGTTCTCTTTATATATAAATTGAACGTTCGAAAAAGGATTCTTTATTTCCTATTAATTAACCATCGTAAACTTACTTTTTAGAGAGTTCCGATACTTATTAGTCTCTTTAAGAAACCTACGTTTTTTTGGTTTGTTTCTTAAAGAAACTAACTATTTAGGAATATCTACATTAATTTAATCAAGGTTAAAATCCGATGAATCAAAGAACACCCTTTGAAAATACTGGATGCTCCGTAGCGAGAACTTTAAATATTATAGGAGAATGGTGGACTTTACTTATATTGCGCGACATATTTTACGAAATCAGGAAATTCTCTTTATTACGTAACCATTTGGGTATTTCCAAAAAGGTCTTAACAAATCGACTAAATAATTTGGTCGAAAATGGAATCCTTAAAAGAATTAAATATCAAGATAGTCCAACTCGTTATGAATACATTTTAACCGAAAAAGGAAGAGATCTATTTCCCCTTATAGTATTACTTAAGGGGTGGGGGGATAAATGGATCTATAACAATAAAGATATTCCTCTAGAATTTGTAGATGATTACCAAAAAGTGATTATACCTCAGTTAGTAAATGCTAACACTAAAGATCCTATTGTGTATGGTAGAGTTCATATTAGAGAAGGGTCTCAAGTTCACAAATTAGAGTACGAACACTTAATGAAAACTGTTGGTGCAAGTAAAGAAAAATAATCAAAATAACTCAAAAGATATGATGGCTAATAATCTATATTTATATGACTAACCATCCTAGTGAATTAAGATGAAATCTTTAGACCAATATTTAGAAATTTTACAAAACGAACCTGCCCCTTCTCCTTACTCAGGAATTCTTAAGAATTATGCTTTTCAAATAGACGAAAAACCTCTCAAGTGGAAAAGATATTGGTTAGATCCTAAAAATAAGCAAGATGATAGCCGAATTATGTTGGTGGATGAGAATAATCGACCTTGGTTAATCTTGAATTATGGGTGTTACATCAAAGCTTTAGGAGACTCTAAAGTATTAATTTGGTATTGTTCAACAGATCCTAAAACTCGAGAATATTTTATTGTATATTTTGATATGAAGGATTTATCTCCAATTGAACTAAAAAAAGCACACAAAGTATTGCACGATGAGATAAAAAATAAGCCAAAAACTAATCCTTTAAGCACTGTATCTTTTGGATTTTATGCGAATTTCAAAAATGAACCCATTAAATTTACAATACCCAATAAACTTTCACAAGGAAACAATTCTTATAATTTTCCAAAAGGATTCGATCTGGAAAAGGAGCAGATAATTCATGGATATTATCAAGTTAATTCACATAATTACAAATGGGATTATAACCCTTGGATAAATCCCTTCTGTATTCTTCTACTAAAAACATATACTCAAGAAATTGAAATTATCTGCGTTGACTGGTTTAATATGGAAGAATGGGATCTAGATTATCAATGGATTTGTAGGATTGCTCGAGAACCAAAAACACAGAAATTTATCGGAGAAGGAATCAGAATGGGTATTTTTGAATTAGGCAAAACCGGTAAAAAGTTAGAACAATGGATTTTCAGAGAAGATTTCTATATGTATCCGACTACAGAGTCCCTAAATGAATAATTTAGATCAAAATTATTTTGTAACAACATTTCAAACTCATTTTTGTGTTTCTAAATATAATTGCTCATTAGAGTCGAATACAACTATAAAAAGATAAATGACGTAAAATTACTAAATTTTTTTAGCAGAAACAACAACTAAAATAGGAAATAAAAGATTTGAATTTTTTACATCGTTATAATTGAAGAAATTCAACTATTATTATTTACATAGCAATTTGAGATATAATGTTACAAAGGTAAAATTTATGCCAAAATTAATTGATAATATTAAAAAATATCCTGTGATTTTCTACTTTCTTTTTACATTTATAATTTCGTGGCTCTTATTTATACCCTATATATTCTATCCAAATCTATTTACTATTTCACTTATATTTACTGCGATATATACTCCAGCGTATTCTGCACTATTAATAACTCAATTATTTGGAATTAAGCAAAAAAAGAAGCTACCTGTAATTAGTTGGATTATTTTTATAATTGTCTGGGTTGCTGCAGCTCTCACTTTTTTAAAAAATTATCAAATAAACTTTTTAGATATCTCAATAGAAGTAATAATAATTTCCATTATTCTGGGTTTATTACCAGCTTTCGTTATTCTAGCTGGGTTTTCTCGCAAAGAAGAAACACAAAAAATCTTCCAATCATATATTAAACCAAAAGGTAATTTTATATTCTATCTTATAGCTGTATTGTTGCTACCATGTAGTCATTTAATAGGTATTGGTATTACCTTGTTAATTGGTCAAAGTATTGAATGGATAAGTTTACCTGGTGGATTTGAACTCATTGGACTGATAGCTTTCACATTTATCTATACATTTTTTTATGGGGCAGGAACAAACGAAGAACCGGGTTGGAGAGGTTTTGCTTTATCTAAATTACAATTGAAGTTCTCACCATTAGTAGCTAGTTTGATTCTGGGATTAATTTGGGGATTATGGCACCTCCCAATTTATTTACCTTCGTATGAGAATCCGATCCAGTTTTTATTTTTCATTCTAAATATTCTTAAGATTACAATAATTCTCACCTGGCTCTATAATCGCACAAAAGGAAGTGTTTTAGCTACTGCATTGCTACATACAGTAGGAAATATAAGCTTCGAATTTTTACCAACAACATTAGCATCTGATATTATTCAAATCTTGATAATGATTATTTTTGTTGTTACTGATAAAATGTGGTTGAAAAAAAAAGAGATAGACTCTAATAAAGTAGGTTCTAATGAAGAGAAATCTGATGATGAGTTATTGACATGAAACCGAGAAATTGGATTATTATTGATTTTTGCTCAAAATAAAAATTCGTGAAACGTGAATTTCGTGTATTTGTAACCATATCCAGGTATGACATGGAAAATATCGAGATGTTGTGTTTCACATCAAAAATTGATGTATAATATCAATAACCTCTCTCTCATTTTTTAACATGTAATTATATGATTTGTGAAACCTGTGGTAAAATAATTTCAGAAGAAATGTATAGGGAATTTGGAGCTAAATGTTTGGAATGCATCCAAATCAGTTTGGATAAATTCACTTCTGAAAAAAATAGCGCAATCAAAGACAATCAAGCGAAACTAAAAAAAGCCATTGAAAAATGTGTAATATGTGGAAATCCTTCGATAGGACAATGTCGTAGCTGCAATAAAATAGTATGTAGAGCGCACGCTCATATAAAGATGACATGGATAGACGATATTATTACTTGTAATTCATGCCAGGAATCGAAATC
>JAEOUK010000453.1 GCA_016839385.1 Promethearchaeota archaeon | reverse complement strand
TCGTGAATTGCACGTCAACGTAATTTCGGGCCTCCATGCGCGTTTCCACGCACTTCGCCCTGCCCAGGCATAGATCGCGGAGTTTCAGGTATTACATGTGTGACTTGAGCCCTTTCAGACTCACGTTCCTGACCCGAAGGCTGCGAACGATTCGATTTCTCTACGGTTACGGGGATGATCCCCTTAGCCAACTCGCCACGCACGTAAACTCCCTGGCCCATGGTTCCAGACGGATGAAGCAAAGATGATCGAGAAAGCTCGTTCCAGCCTTCACCGGCTATCACTTCGCCTTCTTTCAACTCTTTCTCTCCGCTTCCTTCACTCATTTGTTGGTTTCAAGCACTTTTCACTCCCTTTCCAGGGTACTTTTCATCTTTCGTTCACACTACTAATGCGCTATCGGTCTTCGTTAATATTTAGGTTTGCCGGTCGGAATCCGGCGCCTTCACACGGCACTACCGAGTCGTGCTACTCGGGATACTCAACGTGAGCCTTCAGTTTTACGTCTACGGGGCCATCACCCTCTATGGCACAGCTTTCCAGAAGTTTTCAACTTTAACTGTTAGGCTAAAATGAGTCCACACACCACATCTCCCTTGAGTTTTCCCCAAGGGATTCAGTTTGACCTTTTCCGTTTTCGCTCGCCGCTAGTAACGGAATCGCAATTGCTTTCTTTTCCTACGCTTATTAGAATGTTTTGGTTCAGCGCGTTCCCCTTCCCTAATGGGAATTTGATGGAATAACCCACCAAAGGACGACCTATTCGGGTATCTCCGGATCAGCGTCCACTTGCGACTACCCGGAGCTTATCGCAGCTTGTCACGCCCTTCATCAGTTACGAAGCCTAGATATCCCCCAAACAGCGCGTGCGTATTGAGGTTAAAGGAGGGCGAGTTCAGATTGCTCGTGAGACGAGTCTGATTTCTGTTCGCTGTTCCTCTGTGCAATACGGAAATTCAGAATTTCATTATTATATCCAGTTTCGAATGCGAATTGAATGGTTCAAAAGAAGCAAGCATTTCAAAGCAAAAAGTAACTTATTATCCACCAACACAAACAAGTATTTCGAAGGATGCTATATCCACAAGGACCAATTTGGTCAGGGGGCACGTTTATCATGTATACCTTACGTTCTACTGATCTACTGTTACGGTTTCTCGGTCTCATGGAATGGAATCATTTTAGATGTATTTCACTCCAATTCAACACTGAGAGGTTTGTAAAGGATAGTATTTAGTAAAATTTGTCAAGATTTTCGTGTTACACGCTTACGTTGTTACACGTTTTGTACCTACCTACAACCGACATTGGATATTCCAAAGGGGAAGTATCCTATTATGTTGTAAGATGTTTGTTTGATTATCGTTATTAATATATATAACATATCAAAATGTTAGATAACTTTACTTTAAACGTTCAGTTCTACCCTATGAGGCGAATTCTCCACGCAACATGGTTGTGCTTATTGATTCACCCGTCATTTGCAGGTAATCCATTCCTGCTCGTCCCCAGATCACACGAACGGAGTTCATTTCCTGGGCGCTTCCTGGATGCAAATGATCACTATCATCCATTCCGAACGAACTGAGTTTTGTTCTTTGTTCGGTATGTGTCGGATAACAGCCAAAATCCCTATCGATCAACATCACTAGATCCGATGATCATGTGAGTCAGAAAGTTGACCGACAAATAGTCTTGAATCATTCCCCCATTATAAATTTTATGCTTACTGAATGGAAAATTGCGGATAGGCACGTTACCAGCGTAATCTTACTCCGGTCATCACGTGACATGTTATTTAAGGTTTATGATGAATGGGAAGGAAGAGGGACTCTTACCCAGCGTTCACCGACTACACCCCGATTGTACAAGTGGGAACAAAAACCCACACGAGAACTTCAACAATATTGCGATATTAATAAAAAACATAGATAAATTTCGGTACTAGAATAGCTAAATCACTTACGAAATAATCTTTTCCCTCTGGTTCCTGTGTAGCGTTTTTACGACATTGCTTAATAGACTTTTAATTGCTTGACAGTAATATCAGGGTGGTGGTATCGGGGAACTCCTTGAGTTTTGATACTTTCAATTGCATTGCGCGAACAAATGTGAAGATAAGCAGCACAACATTCACAGTTATGATTCCACGTCACTTTTTCATCGACAATTTCGATGTTGTTCATCGGGCAAACAGCGACTAATTTCCGCCTGTTTTTCTATGTCATTTTTGGATTGAACCTTAAATGACCCTATACGAACATGTTCGAAACAATTTATATTTGGACACAATGCATTGATCTTTTATGAATAATGAGGATAAATCAATAGAACATGTTATAAAAGGTAGCCCTAAAAAAGGAATAGCTGGATCTACACTAGGATTTTTTGTTGGGTTTTCTGCAGTTGTAGCTCTTGGATCTACTGTGAAATTATTTGAGCCGGGTCTTATAGGATCAGGTGTTTCCGATTCCATGATGGGTTTGTTGGTAGCAATGCCTAATTTATCAGGATCTCTATTACGAATTCCATTTGCAGCCTGGTCAGATTCCATTGGAGGTAGAAAGCCTATGCTCATTTTATTGGCATTAGCAATAATTGGGTTAATCGGATTAGTCTTCATCGGTTTCTTAATTTATCCTACCATTACTTCAACTCATTATTGGCTTTTATTGCTTTTTGGATTTTTATCAGGATGTGGAATCGCCACATTCTCAGTTGGAATTTCACAGACATCATATTGGTTCAAAAAATCAGAGCAAGGAAAAGCACTCGGATTGTATGCGGGTATAGGAAATTTGGCACCAGGAATTTTTTCACTCATCATGACCTTCATCCTGCCTTTATGGGGATTGGGGGGCTCATATCTTCTCTGGTTATGTATTCTAATTATTGGTACAGGTGTATATTTTTTCGTAGGATTAAATGCATGGTCTTTTCAGTTGGAAAATCAAGGAATCAGTAAAGAGCAATCAAAAAAAATTGCTGAATCGTATGGACAAGAGATATTTTCAAAAATATCATTAACTGAAAGTTTAGTGAAATCTGCAAGTATATGGAAAACATGGGCATTGGTTGGGTTGTACTTTACATCTTTTGGAGGATTTATAGGTTTAAGCACCTGGTTTCCGCGACTGTGGCCTAATCATTATGGAACAGGTACCATTCCCATTGGTAGTTTATTTCTAAGTAGCGCTTTAATTCTTAATGCGATATTCATTATCATTGGTTCATTAATGCGAGTTCTTTCAGGGAAACTAGCAGACAAAATCTCCGGATCTACTGTCAGCATTATAGGAATCACCATTTTATTATCTGGTTCGATAGTGATGATAGTTTCAAAAAATGTTCTCTACGTGGGGATTATTGCAATGGTAATTATTGCAATCGGAATGGGAATGGTAAATGCTGGAGTTTTTAAAATGGTACCCAGTTTTGTTCCAGAATCTGTAGGAGGCGCCTCTGGATGGGTTGGAGGAATTGGTGCATTAGGCGGATTCATTATTCCACCCCTTATGGGATTATTTGTTGACGCAAATCCGACTAATGGTTACAATCTCGGCTTTCTGATATTTGTGATATTGACAGTTATATGTATGGGCATTATATTGTTATTACGGAGAAGGAAGTAGTGAAAAAAATGACTCCAAATACACGTTATTTAACTTGCGGTTACTGCTCTACTGGATGTAACATGAAAATTACCTTTAACGAATCTGAAAACCCCGTGGTTCGAGCGAATCCTAATTATCCAGTAAACAAAGGAAAAGCGTGTCCAAAAGGATTTCAACTTCTCGGTCATTTGGGAGCCTCGGATCGTGCAAAGACACCTTATCTTCGTAATTCTGAAGGAAAATTAATACCTACTAACTGGAACTCTGCTCTTGAGCATTTTACTACAAACTTAAAACGTATTCAAGATCAATATGGAAAATCTTCAATTGCTTATATTAGTACAGGGCAGATTACAAATGAAGAGCATGCTTTATTGGGTGCATTGACAAAATTTGGAATGGGCATGATTCATGGAGATGGAAATACCCGTCAATGCATGGCATCAGCAGTCGTAGCATATAAGCAATCTTTTGGATGGGATGCTCCGCCTTTTACATATGAAGATTTTGAAAAATCTGATGTTCTTATATTCCTGGGATCTAATGCAGCTATATCTCATCCTATTATGTGGTGGCGAATTCGAGATAATCAAAACAATCCCACGGTTGTGATAATCGATCCTCGTAAAACAAAAACAGCAATAGATCCTCAAACTACTTTTCATTACGCAATTAAGGCAAAATCTGAATTATATCTTCTTTATGCACTTGCTAATATTCTCATCCAAAATGATTGGATTGATAAAAATTTTATCAAGGAACATACAACGGGATTTGAAGGATTCAAAAAACATGTTGCATCATTTTCGTTAAAAAATACATCAGAAAAAACAGGAATTACAGAAAATGAGATTACTAAATTAGCTGAATTGATTCATAAAGGCAAAGCTGTATCTTTTTGGTGGATGGTTGGGGTTAATCAAGCTCACCAAGCAACACGTACAGCTCAAGCATTAATTAATTTAGCATTAATGACAGGAAATATTGGAAAACCAGGGACAGGACCTAATTCTATAACAGGGCAATGTAATGCAATGGGATCTCGCATTTTCAGCAATACTACGGCATTATTAGGGGGATATAATTTTACGAATTCAGACGATCGACGAACTGTTGCGAAAATTCTGGAGATTGATGTGAAGAACATTCCACACGAAAATAGTGTGTCTTATGAGAAAATATTGGATAAAATTGAAAATGGAGAGATAAAGGGATTATGGATTGTGTGTACAAATCCAGCTCATTCTTGGATCCATAGTTCAAGATTCCCAAAAATAATGGAGAATCTTGAATACTTAGTTGTTCAAGATCTGTTTTATACTACTGAGACAGCACAATTAGCGGATTTAATTCTACCTGCAGCAGGGAATGGAGAAAAATTCGGAACCTTTGTAAATTCTGAACGTAGAATAGGCGTCTTACAAAAAGTTTTAGATCCACCAGGTGCTGCATTATCCGATTTTGACATCTTTCGAAAAATTGCGAAAGCTTGGGGTTGTGCTGAGTTATTCAGAAAATGGACAGATCCTGAGTCTGCATTTCACATAATTAAAGAACTCACGCGAGGAAAACCTTGGGATTTCACGGGGATTCAATCCTATCAAATGTTAATTGAAAATGGTGGCATTCAATGGCCATATCCGGACACATCACAGAGCCCTCCCTTAACTTACCGTCGACTTTTCGAGGATGGAATATTCTTCCATGAAGATAGAAAAGCAAAATTTCTGTATGAAGAAATCCTCCCATATCCAGAAGAAATTACTATAGATTATCCATTTATTTTAATAACAGGAAGAGGGAGTATTTCAGCATGGCATACACATACTCGAACTGGAAAAGTACCACTTTTAGCAAAACAACTCCCAAAAGAGCCTTACATAGAGATTAATCTTAAGGATGCTCAGAAATTAGGGATTGAGGACAACTCGCTTGTAGAAGTCTCGTCTAGGAGAGAAAAAATAATTGCAAGAGCAGTAATTGGAGAAAAAAGTAAAGCGGGTGAAGTGTTCATGCCAATGCATTATAAGGAAACTAATACTCTCACTTTTCCGATATTCGATGAATATTCTCGAGAACCGGGATACAAATTTGCTGCAGTAAAAATAAGACCAGCTTAAATCAAGTATTACAATTACTCCGTCATGAGGTAACGAGGTATTATTGCCCACGTCCTTGATCTAGTAAAATGGTAATAATTTTGTCGACATAAAGTTACATTAAAACAGGTTCAATTACATTCAGAAAATTAACTCGACCAAAATCCTCATCGTGGGTTGCAATGTCTCTGATTCCTTTCTGTTTCATATAGGATAAAAAAAACTATCAAAACTCTCTGCTTACCTCATGATTTATATATCAAATTCGGATAGGATACTACATGTCTCTTAATCACAAGTTAGCTCGTTGCGGAATCTATTGTGGGCAATGTAGGTCATACACCGAGGAGGTAGTTGATATTGCGAGAAAATTCAAGGATTGGGTGGAAACCGATTATAGCTGGTTAAAAGAAGCAGAGGAATCATTTAACTACGATAATTTCCTTAAGGGATTGGATTGGTTTGTGAATTCCACATGTCTTGGTTGTCGAAATGCAACGGAAAATTGGTGTGAAGTTAAGAAATGTGAAAAAATTCAGAAGGACATAGTCGATAATTGTTTAGCATGTGACGAATTTACCACTTGCCGTTATACGGATTATCAGAGGAATCGATACTCCTATCTTTTCAAGCACGTTGAATTTATCAAGAAAAATGGAATGGATGAGTTCCTTCAAGAGGAAGAAAAGAAAGCTAAGGAAGGGATTAGAATTCAAGATATACGAGACTATTAATTTAGTTTATTTTTGGATCAACGAATCTACAGAGAAATTGACGATTTTGTTAAACCTCTTATCTTCCTATGTTAATCAAGATAAGTGATCAATTTTCTTCTCTTTTAGTAGATAACCCATATACATATAGTCGATAAAAATTTCGTATTGAATGGAGATTAGCTCTGATCGACACAAAAGAATCCAATATTATTTCTGTTAAGATTAAATTCTTATCACTATTGTCCGATTTGATCAATTCGGTTAATTTACAGTTAGAGATTCCAGAAAAATCAACAATCGCACAAGTGCTTATTGAATTAGAGAAGAAAATTGGTAAAGAATTCAAGAAACGCATACTAGCTGATTCCGATAAGATAAACGATTATGTCATTTTAGTTTTAAATGGGAAAGATATTAGGATTTTAGATGGATTAAATACCGTGCTTAAGGATAAGGACACGATATCATTCCTACCAGCTCTTGCGGGAGGATAAAAGTAAGGTAATTCATAATGAATGACTCACACATTACTATTGGACATTTGTCAACTACATATCATACAAATTTTCTACTAATGGGAGACCAGAATTTTAAGGAGGAAATGAACAAACCAATTTCTTGGAAGCTGTTTGGAACAGGTCCTGCAATGGTTGAAGCATTTTCTAAAGGGGAATTGGATATCGGATATATGGGATTACCTCCTGCAATAATTGGTATCGATAAAGGAGCTCCTATTAAGTGTGTTGCAGGAGGACATATCGAAGGAACGATAATGGTTTCTAAAACACAGTACAAACCGATATCTTCTTTGGATTATGATATTGGTAGAGTTCTCTCTCAATTCAAAGGTTGTGCAATAGGTACACCGAGTCGGGGTTCAATTCATGATGTAATTATCAATTATTATATAGAAAAATATCACCTTCAAGATGAAATCGAGATAAAAAATTACGCACAAGCTGAATTGATTTCCTTAGATATGAAAGAAGGAATAATAGAAGCTGGAATAGGAACTCCTGCATTAGTTGTATATTCTCAAACGTTAACGGATTCTCATTTGATCATTCCAGCACAATTTTTAATCCCTAACAATCCAAGTTATGGAATTTTTTTTAGTGAGGATTTAATCCAAAATAATCCTGAAATTGGTAAGATTTTCCTTAAACATCACAAAAAAGCTTCAAAATTATTGCGAGAAGACAAAGAGAAAGCAGCCAATAAGATCTGTACTACTTTAGATATCCTGCAATTCAACAAAAAATATGTAAAACGAGTACTTGAGATTTCCCCTAAATATTGTATCGCACTTTCGGATGAATATTTGCATTCTACACAGTTTTTCATCAAGGT
>JAEOUK010000452.1 GCA_016839385.1 Promethearchaeota archaeon | reverse complement strand
CCATGCTTATCGAGTAGCACTAGGACAATTGTTTTTGTTCTTCTTGATTGGATTAGCTTTGTTATTTTTTATTAAAGATCCACATGAGCGATATAATGCTGGTGAACGAGCCCCATATCTAGGAATTTATGAAAAACATTAAGCTGAAATTTATTTTTTTTTCTTATTTTCCCATTTTAATTTTGAAAAAAAAACATTCCAGTTATTTGCTTTTAATGGAATGATTTAAATAGGTGTTTGATCATATTTATTATGGTATTAATTCAAAGATTGATTTTAGGTGAAAAATTATGAGCCAACATCGAGTTGTAAAAGAAGCGGAAGAAACAAAAACGCTCAATTCTATTCTTTGGATGACATATGATGCCGCTGACACGTATTTTAGTCAACTCATCATAAGTTTAGCGTACACTCCCTTCGCACTATTATTAGGGATTCAGATTTGGGGCGATTACTCACAAGCATTCGTAATAATGAGTATATTTATGGCGGGTTCAAATCTGTTAGTAGCGATATTTGGTCCTATTTTGGGTAGCATGAGTGATCTAGCAGGCAAACGAAAAGGTGCAGTAATTTTAGTTGCTGTAATCATGATATCTAGCTCTGCACTTATATCTTTATTACCTACTACACAAAACTGGTCTTTCTGGGTCGCGTCAGTTTTATTCGTAATAGCGAATTTCTGCTACCAGTGTGGCCGAATGTTCTATGACAGTCAAATTCCATTCATTGCAGAGCCGAAAAATCGAGTAGTTACACAGGCAGTCGGTGGTGCGCTTGCTCCGTTAGGATCTATATTAGCAGTTGTAACTAACATGCTTGTCGTGAGTTGGTGGGGAGCATCCACAACGATCCCAACCGCTCAATGGGATGTAGATCCGGATGCATTCGCAATCATCAATTTTGGGGGTCTAAGATATTTGTTTGTGGTTGGTGCGATAGTAATCTTCATTATGGCATTTCCATATCTATTCCACAAAGAAGTACAAAATCCACAAGCTATGAGCCTTAAACAAAATTGGAAAGAGTCAAGTAAAGTGTTCCGAAAAACGGGTGGAGAGATTATCAAAGATCGTAACTCAATCTTGTTCTTCCTCGCCTGGTTCTTCATAACAGATGCTGCGAATACCGCTATCCTCTATATGACACCGATTATCCAAGGTGCAGTCGGTTATGGAACAAGTGAAACCTTAATCATATTAATAATTGCAATTGGGGGAAGCTTAATTTTCGGAATCATTACAGGTATAGTGCTAAAAAGACTCGGACCAAAGAAAACGTTCATTATAAATGCTTTGTTATGGATGTTGGGAATTGTATTTGTTGCATTCGCTGGATGGGAATTAGGCACCACATGTATTACCGAATTTTGCACTTCAGTTGGGGATTATACTAGATGGTTAATGTACGTCGGCGGAATCTTCATCGGGGCAGGATTTGGAGGAATCTGGATCATTGGGCGTCAATTTATAATGGTACTGGCACCTCCCGATAAGATAGCAGCCTATAATGGTTTTCAGAAGATTGCAGGAAGGGTTAGCGCTATCGTGAGTCCTATTCTGTTTTCAACAGTAATGTTTGCATCTGCCCCTATTTTAGGAACTCATCACGCATATCGTGTCGCATTAGGTCAGTTATTCGGGTTCTTCATGTTGGGAGTACTTATATTGTTCTTTATAATTGACCCATTCGAACGCTATGACGCTGGAGAAAGAGCACCATATAAAGATCTCTATGTAAAAGTACCAAAGCACGCATAAAATTTATTATAAATCTATTTTTTCTTTTTAGTTCAGTTGTAGAAAAGGAATTACAACCGCAAATTTATCATCTGTGTGAACTATTATGATTTGAGTCATTAATTAATTCTGATGAACATGAATAAAGATATTACTTTTACTAAAATCACTCCAAGCACTGTTGTAGCGTCTTATAAAGACTATTTCGAACTAAACGCAGGAGCAATAATCCTGGATACCTACATAATAGTCATCGATACATTACTTTATCCCAGTCAAGCGCGGGAATTTCGTCATTATTTAGAACAAACCTACAATTTACCCATTAAATACTTATTTCACACACATTTCCATGGAGATCATGTCCTAGGCATGGGAGAATTTAAGAATGAAGAAATTGAAGTTTTTGGGGCAGAACAAATAGTGAATAATATTAAAATGCGATTACACGGAAATTGGAGTAAAGAATCGATTCAAAAATGGAAAGAAGAGGAACCAGAAAATTCAGAAGATTTTGACAAAATTGATGTGTTTCTCCCCCACTGGTCTTTCCATAAATCTCACGTTCTCAAGGAAGAAAAACATCAAGTAGAATTTTACCATTCTGGAGGTCATTGTAGTTGTTCTTCTTGGGTATATTTTCCTGAAGATAAAGTGATTTTCACAGGAGATGAGCTTGCATCTTATAATTGGCCATTTATTAGTGAACAATCTGGGAATCCTGATACGTGGATCGAAGCATTCGAACAAATGATTTCATTAGATGTTAATACAATCATACCTGGTCATGGAAAAATTGTAGATAAGAATCACCTAAAAGAGCATTTGGATTATCTAAAAGCGCTCAGAAGCATCGTAAAAAAAGCTATTGATACCAAGATGAATCCAAAAGACATTAATGTTCCAGATTTTTATGAACCTGCAGAGGAATGGCAGATTCTAAAGGCATTAGAGCATTTGACAAATTTTTACAGTAGCAAATATTCATAACTCTATTGAAATTAAACAATCTATCAAAGGTTCAAGAACTTAGATATATGCTAGTTTTTTAAATCCATAATTCTGGTATCAATAAGTTACCCTACTAAGTCTTTCATTACTTCAACAAACAAAAATAAATGAATTTACATGATTCGCAATGAGTGAATTAGCTACCAAATTAGAAAATTGTAAAAGAACTTTTTCCCTAAAGTTGTGTACACTTGGAGATGGAGGAGTTGGCAAATCTACTTTAGTAGAACGGATTGCTACGGGTATTTTTAATAGTAACACAAAAATTACTATTGGAATTGATATCAAATCAATTCATCTAGAAATGGAAACTGAAGAAGAAAAAATACTAATCGAAATTGCAGTTTGGGATCTCGGTGGGGAAAAACAATTTCGATTTATTTTACCTAGTTACATATGCGGTGCGGATGGAGCTTTATTATTATTTGATGTAAATCGTTTTCGTACCATGGAGAATTTGAAGGAATGGGTAGATTTATGGAGAAAAAATACTCTTCCCGGAACACCACTATATCTTATCGGAGCTCAATATGATCGTCTTATACCCAATTATAAAACGAGGGTTCAAACAGAGATACGTGAAATGAGTAAAGTATTTTCAGCAGACAAGTACTTTCTTACTTCTTCTAAAACAGGCGAGCAAATTCAAGAAGTAATTAGTAATATTGTAAAAGATATGCTGTGGTTTAAAAAAATCAATTTGGTTAGAAAGACTGAGAATTTACTAACTTGCAGGAAATAATGGGCACTTTTTCATCTAATAAGTGGACTGTTATTATTAGAATTCCTGTATCATAGTTGTTTCATACTTGTGGTGAGATTGGAGGATCTTTGGCGAGATCCTAACAAAAACATCATCTTTTTTTCCGTTTTTGTTATCCCAATCAGGTAGTTTTATTATTTATTTAGCTCTTCCAGAATTCCCAAAATTTCTTCATTACGTGGTATATCACTCATTGAATCTCCGTAATGGGCATATTGGATAATTTGCTGTTTATCAATCACTAATAATGCCGGCATCCTACCAAGTTTAAACAATTTCCATTCCTGATTAAGAACTGAATTTGCGATCTTTTCATCACTTTCATCATAATAAATTGGAAATTGATGGTCAGCATAAGCTTTATACATACCTTTCGCGTGCTTTTCTGTATCGACTAGTATTGGATACAATTCTGTGTTTAATTGCTTAAACTTCTCTATATCTCTTGCAAGTGATTTGATGTGTGCCCGGCAGTATGGTCAACGTATATCTCGTAATAGGATCACAACAACATTTTTTACCCCTATAAAACTGCGGATATTAACGGGATTCCCAGATGAATCATCAGAGTAGTATGGAAGAGCAAATTCTTGGATTTTTGTTCCAACCATTTGGAATTTGTCTTTCATAAGGATACATGCACTTTTTCTACTTATTAACATTTCATGTGATCCGAGTATTTAATCGATTAATAGAAAAATTCTGTACTTCATTTGAAAAAATTTCAGTTTTTTTTGCGAAATATCAAGTATAAATACAAACCTACTTTTTATGTTCAAATAAGCGAACTTTTCTTGTCGACAAATCTTTGGTTCGCACTAAGCTAATTCCTCTTTTTAAAAAAGTTACAAAAGGTATGATCAAAAAATGATCTCAAAAATGGATAGTGGATATTATACAGTTAAACTCTGTATATTGGGAGATGGAGGAGTAGGTAAAACTACTTTAATAGATCGTCTAGCTACTGGACGATTTAATCCAACGACTAAGATGACGATCGGTATTGATTTTTCTTTAATTCATCATATGGTTTTAACTGAAACTAATGAACAAATTCCACTAGATATTACTTGTTGTGATCTCGGTGGCCAAGATCGTTTTCGATTCATGCTAGCATCTTATATGGGAGGAGCAGACGGAGCTTTAGTTCTTTACGATGTAAATCGTTTCGAGTCTTCTATGAGTCTTCCTTCATGGGTAAAAATGTTCCGTGAAAGTGCAAAACCAGATGCACCTTTATACTTGATTGGATCTAAATCTGATTTAATGGATGAGCGTATGAGACCTATGATCGAAAACAACTTGAGAATTTTGAAACAAGATTTGGGAATTGATACACATTTCCTAATTTCCTCAAGAAATGATCAAAGCATTAAATATGTCTTAAATGCAATTGCATTGGATATGTTGAATTTTAAAACTCAAATCATTAATTCTACTAACTCACATGCGTTTGGAAGAGTTTTTTGAAATAGAATTGATTATCATTCAATTTTTTTCATTAAATGTTTGATGAACTATTATTATAGAACCGAAAAAGTTTAGGTAGAGATTTACTATATTTTCAAAATCGAAAGAAAAAATCAAGAGGTTCAAAATATATGATTCAACAGAAAAAACTGAAACGAAGAATCTTTTTCCTTTCTTTTATCCTTATCATTATTTGCGGTGTATTTTCATCGCAATCGAACGATATATCGAATTCAAGTTTTTTGTATCAAAATCCAACCCAAATACCGACAAGTTCTGCGTTTGAGGGTTCGGGAACTAATTTTGGTGTAACTCAATATGCAACAGCACAATCAACTACCTATGATGTAAATCCAACAACTTTGTCTTCTTTTACCCTCACAAACGGTTGGACTGCAGAAAACATCACCATTGAAGCGGAAAATGTAACAAGATATCAAGATTTTGTTACAGGCGGAAATGTTTATTATAATGGATGGGTGTATCCAGACTGGGATATTTACGATAGCAATCTAGGTGATGGGATGAGTACTGATAATCGAACGGGACAATTATCTTTTGATGTTGGAGAAGGTGCCAGCACAGCAGCGGGAGCAATTATTTATTTTTACCAAACTATTTCGGTGACTGATGAAGAAGTTTCAGACAGAATGGTTGATTTTACATTTGATTACCGTGTGAGAGATAGATATAACTTATTTACAGAAGCAACCATTTACGCTGCTGTCATTATAGGGGGAGTTGAATATAATTACACTATAGGATTCGGTAGTATTCCTTATTATAATGATTTCGTAACTGTTAACCTACAAAATTATCTCTCTGATCAGGGTCAAAACTTGCCAAACGACATTGAATTTCGTTTTGGGGTGTATGCTTCAAGTTCCTTCTTGGGTACTCCTACTGAACCTGATATAAATGATGTTCATTTTAATTATATTTCTTATGATGTTTGGACATGGGTAAATGAAGACGACATTCTAATTGCAGATGATTTAGATAATACTAACAATTATTATTATGATACAACGGGTTCAGGTACAGGAGAATTTATTATTTCAGGACAAAAAAGTTATATTGGAACTCAAGATGTGAGATTTAATATCATTGACTATATCTCAGATACAATATTAATTGATAAATTAACTATATCAGCTGATTTATATAACACAATTACTTCAGGGTATTCATCTTTTCAAGATGGTGTGTTTCCTAATTCTGACGATATTTTGTGGACATTTGAAGCTGATCCTTCAATTCCGACTACTTATTCTAATAGACACTTGGTAATTGAAAAACCAAGTGATTGGCTTATAGTAAGCGCTATGGATCCATTTCTAACCAATAGAACTTCGAGCTGTACAAGTGTGGGATATGGTACAACTGAATTCACGGTTCCAGCGACTGTCTATTCCAATGGAAATTGGCAATTTCGAGCTCGGAGTAAAAGTTGGTTTGATGAGGCAAAACTCGAATTTTGGGACGGAGGTTCTTTTGTTGAAAAAACTAACTTCTATGTTGGAGAAAAATTTCATGTAAATGTTAAGATTAATGATACTATTGAGTTCGCAAATACTGATTTGAATTTCACAATATATCATCCTAATGGTTCTGTTTTCATAGAATCCTCAGAACAACCATCTGCATATCAATATTATTTCGGTAATTTCACAGTGGGAACATACAATATGTCTGTAGGAACGTACACAGCGGAAGTTGCCTGGACAAATAATAGATCTGCGACATTAGTAGATAAGGTAGGCTATAAGACTTTTGAATTCAATGTGTTACACCATACAAGTTTTACAGCAGTGGATAGTGATATAGATACAGTACCAGGTGAAGCTTTACTCATTTTGGTTCAATACAAAGATACTGATTTGAATCAGGGTATTGATCTAGCTGATATTGACTACAACTCCACATTTGGACAAACAGGTTCATTTTCATATGCAGGTGGAGGATATTATTTCTTAGATTTAGATACTTCCGGGTTAGAGTATATTGATTATTATCTATCATTGAACGCGTCAAAACCATATTTTGAAAATCATACCGAATCCAATTTCATCCACTTAAATATCGAAAGAGAAGGTATGATATTAGAAGTCCCAAGACAAGTTAATAGTGTTTCTGCAAATACCTACGCTCAATTCAATT
>JAEOUK010000451.1 GCA_016839385.1 Promethearchaeota archaeon | reverse complement strand
TCCACCAGTAGCACGCGAGTAAAATTTAGAGATTTTATCCATTTTTGATGCCATATAGAAGTACATACCAACCCCAAATGGAATAATTCCGATTGCTGCTAATCCTCCCCCAACTGCAATTTTCCAAATGAAGCTAAAATCCAAGTCTCCAAGTCCAATGCCCCCGATTTGAATGAAGCCCCAAATTAAAATTACTAATCCTACAACTACGATTAAAAGACCAATTGTAATTAAGCTTCTACCTTTTTTTCGGGCGTTTTCTTTCATAGTTTCATATTCTTCGTCGCTTAAACTCATAAAACATCATTATAACTATGGAAATATGAATCTAATAAACCTATCTTGATAATAGACAAATTAAACAAAAATGAAAAATAAGAAATTGTCAAATCTACACAAAATGGATTTTCCCTAAATTAAAATTTCATGCTAATAATTAGAGAAAAAATATAGGAAACTAATGATTTCTGAAAAAAGACTAAATTGTTTGTCCACACTTACTGCAAAATTCTGCATCTTCAGTTTCTAAGTATCCGCAGTTACGACATTTAACTTTTACTATTTCTTTTCCTCCACCACCAATGGACATTCCATGTTTTTCAAGCCCGGTAGCGAATCCATCGGTTACTTTCTCTGTTGAGTATTTAGCTGAATCTCCTGTAGCTTTCGACACATATCCTGAAATTTTTTCCATCTTTGTCGCATACCAAAGATAGAAACCGATCATGCATAATACGCTTCCAATAAATAAGCCAAAAAAAGCAGGAAACATAAGAGCTAGATTGGGTCCAAAATCTGAGAAAACAAAACTTAAGGCAATCATGGTTATTGCTACTATTAAGACGATTACTCCTGAAATGAGTAATGATTTCGATCTTTTTTTAAGACTTGCTTTCGTTTGATTATATTCTTCATCACTGATTGGCATAAATCATCATATCTTGGATGATAAGAAGATTTAATAAAATTATCTTAATGAACTAAAACAATAAAACAAAAATGGAAAACTTTCATCATAAATTTATTGCATAGCCTTCCCACATTTCGAGCAAAATTCTGCTCCAGCTCTTTCTAAGAAACCACAATTTTTGCATTTAACTGTTGTGATTCCAATATCAATCCCTTTCCCTTGTTTCTTTAATTGTAAACCATATATAGTTGCAGCGAGACCGATAACCAACATAAAAGCACCGATCACTGCATAAGTCAAAGCATTAGTCATGGTAGGCACGAACCCTATAATTAAGAGTACTATTGCGACGATTGTTATTATTAGGCCTATCCAAAGTAGCAAATTTCCTCTTTTTGCTTTTTTTACTTTCCCTTTCTGCTGTTCATATGCATTCATATCAATCATTCAGTTTTAACAAAATAAAACTATTAAACGTTTTGATGAATGATTAATCACACTACAACTGAGGTGTTCATCTCTGGTAAATACTTTCTTCATGGAAATGTCGAAAATCCATCCAAGCCAATTATATATTAGTGAACAAAAGCTAAAGAAAGTACAAGAATCGCTTAATTCCACGCAAACGGTACAATATGAACCAATTCCCATTAAAATATTAAATGGAAAAACGATTTTCGTCGATGGACATACACGAGCAGTTGCACTACATTTAATCGGTCACTCCATCATTCAAGTATACCAAGAATATGAAGATTTGGATTGGGAATTATATGAAATATGTGTTCAATGGTGTATGGATGAAAAAATTTATTCCATAGAAGATCTCAGTAAAAGAATCATTCCACACTCCCAATATGAAATTTTATGGTATCAGCGTTGCGATGAGTTACATGCAAAAATAGAGAAACAGAGAAATAAAGAAAAAAACTAAA
This sequence comes from Promethearchaeota archaeon, assembly GCA_016839385.1. The sequence goes on along the minus strand of JAEOUK010000451.1, from coordinate 3,908 downwards.
ATTGTGTAATTTCCGTTTTAAGGTCCCAAGGATTTCTCGGCTCCCCTCGGTAAAATCCATTGATAATATACCAGTTAAGAATTGCAGGAAGTATTCCAATTCCAAGCAATGTTATACAAATGAAATAGATCCAAGAAAAACCAATATTTGGGTATAATACTAATCCCCCAAACGCATCTATTAACCAATGAACGAGTATACATGCCAATAAGCTTTCTGATTTCACAAATAATAATGCAAAGGCGATACCCAAACTTGCTGCATACACAACTTGAAAACTAACTGAAAGCAAGTAAGCTTTATATAAATCTAATGTCCATCCTGGTGCTCCTCCAAAATAGTTCAAACTAGGTCCTAATAAATTCAAGAGATGAAATAGTCCAAAAAGTACCCCATCTACTACAACAGCAGTTTTCCATTTGTACTTTTTTAATAATAACATCAAAATCACCCCTCTAAATGCTATCTCTTCCATTATTCCTGGGGTTAATGCATAATATACATTCAAAGTTTCTGATGGGTCCAACAGATAGCTTGGATCCCAAACCACTCGCGGAGCATCGGGTATAAATAGACCTTGCACATTGACATAGTAGATTTTTGAAAGAATTGCACTGAGATAAACGGAACCATAGGCTAAAATAAAAACCACGATTGTAAAAACTAATCCCACTAAAATACTTTTCAGTTTTGTGGGAGAAATTCGAATATCAATAAAATATTGTCTATAGGTTCTATTATTTTTAGGAATTCTTAAGTAAGGGAGAAATACCATTAATAATATTCCCAACGATGAAAATTCGATAATCCGTAGAACATAAGGATGTGTGAATGTAAAAGAGGGATTAACATAATATGCATATACTAGTTGAGGAACTAATAGAAACAATGTATAAAACAACATCACCATCACGATGCTAAACCATGGATTTCGAATTAAAAATGGCTCTCGAATTACTTGCATGGGAGGTAAAGAATTATTATCTTCCATTTTTGACACCTTTTTGATCTAATTATTGATTAGATTATAAATAGGCATTGGTAGAAAGAAAGGAAATAAAAAAAGTAATTTATATCTACATATCATCAAGATCCAGTAAAAATGCAGCAATGCATCCTACAAATAATAAAATCTTCTGGGATATGAAAAGATTGAAAATTGTAAGAACCCATGGTGTAGATATTCCTAAAAATCCAAATAATCCCGATAGAAGATACCATAAGACTGCAATGAATACAAGGATGACAAATACTAAATCTAGATAATAATCCCATTTCCGTTTTCCTTCCGTTGGTTTGGGTACATGCTTTCGGATAAATCGAAGTAATTGAGCAATAAAGTTGAATAATCCAAAACCACTGACGAATAATGCTGCACCTGCAATGTGATAGATTCTAAATGTTGCATCAGGATGATCGGCGGGAAAAGCTGTTCCAACTGCACCAAAGAAGAAGATGAACAACATAAATACTTTCCATCCTGCTCCATAAAATCCTTTGACATTAGTATATGCGATCATCATAAATAATGCACCTGCAGCGATGATACCAAAACCAACAGTGAAAATCCATTGAGAAACTTTGTTGTCAAAACCACTTGGCCATGAGGTTACTTGACCCAGTGAACTAATGGTTTGCTTGAAGAATTGATAAGATTCTGGATAAAATCCTATACACAATCCTATTGTTAATATAAGGACACCAACTAATATCCAGAATGTCCAACGCATTCCTTTTGAAGTAATCCAAGGTTTATCTGACATAATGTGTGATATTTGATCCTAGTTGTATAAAATAATTGCTAAAGGATAGATCTTAAAGAAAAAATAAGAGATACTGTTCTACATGTCATCCTTATCCAGTAATACTGTAGCAATAATTATTGCAAATAGCAAGACTTTCTGTGAGGTTGCGACATAAGTGAAAGTCAATAAGTTCGAGAAGTAGAATAGTGCTGTAAACACGAAATATATTAATATTGCAACCAATAGAACCCAAACCATTATTGCATCTAAATAGAAATCCCACCTTCGAGTCTTTGGTGGTTGAGATAACTTCCGAGCATATCGCATTAATTGCCACGTGAAATCAACAAATCCAAATCCTGTTACAAACATAAAAGCACCAATACCATGGACTATTTTCAAGAAATCGTGCATTATCGCAGTTCCAAAGGTTCCTATAGATATTATTAACAAAAGTATTCCTTTTAGAGCACTATATTGAAAGTCTGAGGAATTTGATAAGTAAATAATTCCAGTTACTAAACATAAAACAGAAATTAATAGAAATCCAATTGTGAATATTGCAAAAGATGGGAAATTCGGATGTCCTTCATCTGTATGAAGCCCTCCAAGCATTGAAATCGTTTCTTGGAAGAAATTATAGGGTTCTCGGAATGAATAAAACACCCATGCAAGACCGATCGTTAGTACCATGATAAATGCTATAGTCCATATCATCCATCTCATAGCATTTGAGCTGACTTTTTGAGACATGTTGATTACTCCTGAATGTATGCAAATCAAAGTGACAGTCTCCTAAAAGGTTCTCGAATAGAATTTTTACTAAACTTAGTAGATTTCCAAAATTATCTGCGATAATTCAAAAAGTAAGAAAAAGAGAAGAATGATAAATTATTTCACATCATCGATATCTAGTAAGAAGATAGCGATGCATCCTGCAAATAAGACTATCTTTTGAGCAAGAGCTGGGCTAATGAACGGTAAAGAATAACCAATCATGGAAGATATTTGAATAACAAAATAAAATGCTCCAGCTGCAAATAGCAATATCACAAAAGAAAGATCCCAATAATAATCCCAGGCTCGTTTTGCATCGGTAGGTTTGGGAACGTGCCGTTTAACATATCGAAGTAATTGAAATACAAAATTAATAATCGCTAGCCCTGCAATGTACATAAACGCTCCAATACCATGTAAAAAGTTAAAATCCCATGGAATTGCGGTGAAAATTGCTCCTACTCCCATAATTAATAATAAAATTCCTTTCAAAATTCCATATTTGAACCTTTTCAAGTTGACTAGATAGATCAAAGAAAGGGAAACTGTTAGAATACCCATTATTATAAATCCAGCTGAAAAAATTACATATGAGGGAAAATTTGGTAAATTTTCTTTATTTGATCTTAAACCTCCGAGAGAACTAATGGCTTCTTGGAAAAATTCATACTTTTCTGGATAAAAAAACCATGCAAGTCCAATTGTAGGTATTAAAACAAAAAAAGTAGACCACACGAGCCAACGTAATCCTTTTGGAGAAATTTTTGCAGACATAGTAAATCATTCAGCTATCTATTTTTTCGATTGAAATAGTTATGGGTGAAAAAGTATGTTTGCCATTCAGTTGACTCGACATAATAAAACACCTTTTCCAATTGGCACAATTACTGCATCGACTCGAGGATCAGTTAGTGCAATACTGAGCATTGGTTTCACCAGATCGTAATGACTGATTACATTATCTGCCAGAAACAATCCTCCTTGAACCATACGAGGAATTACTTGAATATAGTACTCCTTATAATCTATTTTTTCCGCATCTAAAAAGCAGAATGAAATTCCTTGTAATTTTGGTACTAGTTCCAATGCATTTCCAAAGTTTAAATTAATCCACTCTTGAGTGTTTGTAATTTTTACCGTTTCTAAAGCTAGATTATATTTCTCAATGAGTATTTCATATGTATTGATTTGGATTTTTCGTTCCTTTGCCGCTAGGGAAAGCCATAATGTAGAATACGCAGCACTTGTTCCAATTTCAATATATTTACCTTCTGGTGCAATTCTGGCAGTTAATGCAAGAAATTTACCAGTTTCAGGAGCTACTTGTCTTAATCGTTTTGTAGCCACCGTTCCGTTTTCTCGGTCACGCGCATCTACTTGTTCAAG
>JAEOUK010000450.1 GCA_016839385.1 Promethearchaeota archaeon | reverse complement strand
GGACAGTCCTATGTCTATGATTTTTGGGGTAAGAAATACACAAATAATCGTTATAGGTATGTAGTTAAATTAAAAGACTCTAACCAATGGGTTCGGCATTTTGATATTGAATACTCAAACGATGGAATTTTAAATCGCTATCAATACGGAGAAATAGGACCCTACGATGAAGATTGGGACCAATATGAATATTATGATGTTGAATGGACACGAGATGTTGATAGAAGTATTCCAATTATTAGCTATATCGTATTTTCAGTTACATTGGCTGGTTTAGGAGCAATTGCAACATGGCTAGGTATGATAAGGAAGAAAGATCGAAAGAGTCGATAACATGACTTTGGAATGTGATGAGAGATGAAGGGAAAAATACATGAACATTTAATGACTGAGTTGCAAGTACACACTAAAACTGATAGAATTTTTATTCTAACCTCAATTGTATTGAATTTCGCTGGACTTGGAATCAATTCATTTATTGCTGGAGAAGCGGATGAAGGAGGATTAGGCTTCACATTTATGTTCCTAATTATAATAGCTTTAATTTTAATCGTTAATACAATAGCGATTTTTGGTTTATCAAAAGGAAAAGAAATGCGACATAAATTACTTACAGGCTTACTGTCGATGTATAGTGACGAAAAAGTAGACAAATATTACGATAAGAAGAATTTAGGTGAATATGACAAAAGATATACTCTATTCACAATAGGAGTTCTTACAACTGGAATAGTTGCTATTTTAGTTCCGTTGGTATTATTGGTAATGGGATAAAATTGTCTAATTCGAAAATATAGGTAATTCTTAGAGAACTGGTTTAGGTATTTATCTAAACCATATGTTCTTAAGAATATTTTTTATTTTATACTTCATGATTGAATGGGTTAATTTTCTGGTTTTCATCATTTCTATGATAACCTGGAGTTGGCTATATCTTATAAGCTTGCAACCGAAAAAAAAATCAGAAAGAATCGGAGAAAAAGCCTGGAAAGTATGCGAACGAATCCGAATTGCTATGAGTATTGTTGAGTTCATTCCCATGGTAAATTATATCCTTACGATTTGGTATCCGATCCCATGGGATAGGAGAATCACAGAGAATTATTGGATAAGTTTTGGCATTGGTTTTATTATCGCAGCCATATTCACTCCAATTATGATTAAGGGAATGATCGATGCGGGAAAAGAAACCATGACTCCAGGAGAAGCAAAAGAAATACATCATACCGGATTTTATAGGTTTATCAGGCATCCCCAGACTTTGGGAGAATTTCCCCTGTTTGTGAGTCTCGCTTTTGTGGCAAATTCCTGGATATTATTTGGGATTTCACTAGTATATATCATAATTTATATCCCCATCATGATAGTGATAGAAGAACGAGATCTGATACTGCGATTTGGAGATTCTTATCGGGAATATCAAAAAACTACTGGAGCATTATTTCCAAAGCTTAGGAGAAAATAAATTAGACATTTGATCATATTTGCTAAACACGATTTTCTATTATTTTTTTGAGACTGAACATATTTATTTATCGTGTAATGAATTGAAATTATGGGTTCTTTAAAAAATAAAGTTCTTTTTATAACTGGAAGTAGTAGAGGAATCGGGAAAGCAATTGCTCTTCGTGCAGCGCAAGATGGTGCTAAAATTGCCGTTATTGGAAAGACTTCTGAACCTCATCCCAAGCTCCCAGGTACTGTTTATTCTGCGGTGCATGAAATAAAAGAAGCTGGTGGAGAAGCAATTCCTCTTATTACAGACATACGATTTGAAGAACAAGTTGAAAAAGCCATATTGGAGACGGTTCGTGAATTTGGTGGAATAGATATTGTGGTTAATAATGCATCTGCAATTAGTTTGACTCCTACACTCCAAACTCCCATGAAAAGATTTGATTTAATGTTTGATGTAAATGTGCGAGGAACATTTATGACTTCACAAAAAGCAATTCCATACCTCAAAAAAGCAGAAAATCCTCATATTTTGATGTTATCGCCACCTCTCCACATGGACCCCCGCTGGTTCCAAAATAGCTTAGCCTATACAATGAGTAAATACGGAATGAGCCAATGCGTTCTTGGTCTATCTGCAGAATTCAAAAAGGATAATATTGCAGTAAATGCATTATGGCCACGCACAGCTATAGCAACAGCTGCTGTAAATAATCTGTTAGGCGGGAAATCTTTGATGAGAAGATCTAGAAAACCTGAGATAGTTTCAGACGCTGCATATTTGATTTTAATCCAGTCCAGTAATGAAGTGACCGGAAACTTTTTCATTGATGATGAAGTTCTTATGCAACACGGAATTTGTGATCTGGAAAAAT
>JAEOUK010000449.1 GCA_016839385.1 Promethearchaeota archaeon | reverse complement strand
TTCTTGTTTTTCATGTGGGAACGGGACCAGTTACGAATATGCTGATTAATAAAAATCTAAAACAAAGCCCACATGTAGGCATACATAAATTATTACCAATTTTAGAACGTTATCCCAAATTAAAACTCCAAATTCCTCATTTGGGATGTATGGAAACAAATGAATTTTTCGATCTGGTTGCAGATTATCCTCAAATCCATTTTGATACATCCATGGCCTTGGAATTTTTATTTGGAGAATCAAAGAATAGGTTTTCAATTGATGTAGATTTATCGCTTGATCGATTAGATGAGCTACAAGATAATATTATGTTTGGATCTGATTTTCCTAATATTCCTCATCCCTACTCCACACCAGTTAATGCAGTTCGAAACCTACAAGTTAGTCAAAAAATAAAAGATAAAATACTTTTTGCAAATGCCCAAAAATTTTATAAATTGAGAGAAAATTTTAGAAAATGAAACTTTATCTTCAAGATTATAATGGATTATTTTTAGCTTTTCTTTCCTAAAACTGAGCGGTTTTTTGCAGTTCCATCAAACAAAATAAGCTAATAGTACTTTCACCATTAGTTTTAATAGGTATTAAACCATTAGAATAGCATGGTCGATAAAGAACCTAGTTATCTAGAACGTGCGTTGAAATCTTATATTAATGACAGATTTTTAAGCGGATTTAGGGTTTTGTTTCAGAAGAAAAATTTACCCTTTAGTTCCATATTATTTTTGGTCTTGGGAGTTAACATTACGGCATTAATTCTCTATAGTCAAAACGTATCCTGGATGACAGAGAAACTATTAGTAGATTTGGTTATTATCGGGTTTTTTATCTCTATTGCAATGATGTTTTTCAGTTTACTATCTGCTATTTGGAAAAACTACACTTTTCAATGGATCTTTATTTATATCGGAATATTAGGTGGAGTTCTTCTTGGAGTACTTTTAAATCTAGATTTTACAAGTATGATTATCCAAGTCATAAGGTCATTCTTTATTCTGATCTGGATTTTCGTTGCTGTCCTATCTACTTTTTTTATAGTTGTTTATTTATTTACAAGCCTTTCAGGGAAAATCCTTGTATCTGGAAAATCGGATAATCACATCTTCATGGGATGGATTATTCGAATAGCTGCTTTTGGAACTCTCGGTTTATCTGGTTATATTATGTATGTGAATTTTGGTACTGTAAATGCAATGATTGTAGCAGTATTAGGAATTATTTGTTCACTGACGATTTTAATTTTTAGTTGGACTGCACCTCTAGACAAAACATCGACAAATTTCATTAGTATTATGGGTTTGTTCAATTTGTCCATCGCTTATGATCTTTCAATATCTATCGACCAAGCTATTGGGAATGCAGAAACCGTACTAATCATCGAAATTATTTTGTTTATATTCACTGCATTATACTATATTCAATCTAAAGTTCGCATCATTAACAACATTGAGACAACTCGTTTGGAGAGTAAAGATAAGAAGCGCAGAGTCTTTTTTCAACAACGTTTGCTGATATCAGAATACTCAAAGAAGATATTTGGGGAGTTTGCGTTACTAGTTATGACGATCGGGATTACTTTAGGATATTCTTTGGTGTTGTTATCTTTATTTATCGATCCTCAACTTCCATTTTCTAATCCTTATGGACCATTAATAGATATTGGAATTCCCTTAGCCAGACATCGATTATCGGCAATCATATCAATGTTACTTTTCTTAGTATGTTTTATTCTATTTCGATTTTCCGAAAGTTTTCGAGATTTTGTAACAAACAAATATAATTTTTCCCATGGAATGAAAGTTTTAGGAGACACAGTAAGTGCAGCGGGTCGTCGAATGAAAATGAGATTCCAAGGAGATAAAGTGAGGGCATTGGGACACCGAATAAAAGGAAAATTCCAAGACATAAAAGAAAATAGACAAAAAGTAAAAACAATTAAAGAAAAAGAAAATCTGGAAGACGAACAACAAGATGAACCTAAGGAAGAAAAAAATGAGGATTCTATAAATTCAAAAGATACCTCAACAGACGATAAAGAGAAAAATAAATGGAAATTATTTCAGTTAAAGTTGAAAAAAAAGAGTAATTCCTAATTGATTAATTCAAGTCATGAATTGTTTTCCCAAACTTAAATTGTAGATCCCAAATCTGATATGGCAATGGTGAAACAACATAATGAAAAAAAAAGTTAGCGATTTTGATTTTCTATTTCTTTACTTCAACAATTCCATAGCATCCTCAGCGTCACCGACTATCTCAACATTATATTCATATCCTTCCATTTCACTGGCATAAAAGAAATATGTTTTATGAAGATGTTT
>JAEOUK010000081.1 GCA_016839385.1 Promethearchaeota archaeon | reverse complement strand
TTTGAGGTTTGATGTTGCTTTACATCATGTAAAGCGAGACGTTGTTTTGTTGGTTTTTTTGACTTTACTTTCATTCCTATCCTTCCTTAGATTATTTGACTGGCAACACTTGCCACTCGTGGGAATAACTCTGCAGCTTCCCGTGCAATTGGTCCACGGATATCTGATCCTTTTGGCTCACCATCAGGAGAGATAATAACTGCTGCATTGTCTTCAAACATGATTCGTGATCCATCAACGCGATGGATAGTTTGCTTTTGACGCACAATAACAGCTCGTAGGATTTTCTTTCGGGTTTCAGGTGTACCTTTCTTAACACTGACCACAACTGCATCTCCAACGGCTGCAGAGGGTAATCTGTTCAATCGAGTCTTCAAGTGAAGGACACTGATAATTTCTACAATTTTTGCCCCGCTATTATCGGCAACTTTAATTTGAGCACCAACAGGCAATCCACGTGTGATTTTCTTTCGGAATATACTTCCTTTCTTTCCTATCTTCCTCTTCTTTCCCATCTTGATTCCCCTATTCTAGTTTTTGAATTACCACCGATGAAATGGTTTTGCTGATTTTTCGACATTGCATGAATCGAACTATGTCTCCTGGAACTACTTCAATGCATGGAGGCAAATGAACACTCTTTTTCGTATTTCGACGTTCATATCTCTGGTATTTTTTGTCAAATTTGTTATAGTCGATTTGCACAGTAATTGCATTTGTCATTCGATTCTTAACTACAGTCCCTGTAAAGATCCGACCCCGAACTTTTAGAGTGCCGTGAAAGGGGCAGTGGGGATCCATACATTTCTTACTGGGTTCGGTGACTCCGGGTATCCCAATTTTAGAGGTGAGACTCATATTTTTCACATTCTTATTTTTCTGATTTGTTTTATCCGATTTTCAGGTCGTTTTAGGAGTTTATCTCCATCTACTTCTACGAGTAGGTGCCCATTGGCGTTTTTTGGTAATTTAAACCGAAAGATATAATTCGATTTAATGTATTTTTTTGTATCTTTATGATAATCTTCAGGATTATCCATTTTGCTTGTTATGATGAGATTATATGTCTCATCAATTACTTTCCCAATTGGAATAAATTCTTGGGGTTTAGCTTTGAATTTGTGTTTGATCCATGTTTTCAATCCTATCATATCCCGATAGGTGAAGTAGGTTGGATCTTGACTATATTTTTGCATAGATGTTACAACTATGAACGTTTTCTGTTCAAAAGTTCTTCATTTTCAATTGTTTTAAGTCGTGCAATTGTTTTTTTGATTATTTTTATTCGGGAAGGGTTATCTAACGCTCCTCCCATGGAGTTTTTGGATTTTAGGAGTAATAGCTCATCGAAAAGATCTTCCAATTTTTTATCTCTTTCAATTTTGCTTAACTTTCGCAAATCTTTCATTGTGTCAGATTTTGGCATTTACTATTCCTCCGTTTCCTCGTCCTTTTTCTTGGATGAACGTTTTCTTCGACTGCGTTTCTTCTTTTCTTTTTCAGGTTCTTTTTTGACAGGTTCATCCTTTACTTCTTTGTCATCCTCTATTTCATCGACTTCGATATCTTCAATTTCTTCATCTACATCGTCAAAAATTGATTCATCATCATCTCCCGCATCGATAACTACTGTCTTAGACTCCTTGTCAATTAAAACATCCCCGTCTTCTACTTCTTCTTCAATTATCATTGATTTCTTTTTGTGTTGTTCTAAACGAGCTTTTAACTCAGGGTCTTTTAGGATGATTTCATCCGGCATTTGATAATCCAAAGGCATAATCTTTACGACAATTCCAATTGTACCGGATTTCAATACTACTTGCGCAACTCCTTTGTCTACTCCTTCAATTGCCGGTTCACCACATTTAGAGATGATTCCTGCACGAAATATTTGAGTTCGAGCTCGTTGTGAAGTAGACTTACCAGAAATTTTCACTTCTACTCCTCGTGCTCCAGCGCGAATAATTCTTCGCATTATATTATAGGCAGTTCTTCGATAATTCTGACCTTTACGAATTCCAAACGCGATTGCTTCCGCCATTATCTGAGAATTTAATTCAGGATTTTCAATTTGTTCAACATCAATTTGTGGATTTTCTAATCCGAATAGTTCAGTTAATTTTTCACCAATTTCCCGAATTCTTATACCTTTTCGACCAATAACTAATCCAGGTCTTGCGGTTTTAATTGTGATTTGGTAGCCTAGTGGGTATCGCTTTTGTAATTCTACTCCTGCGTATCCGGAATTTTCTAATATCTTTGCTAAGTATTCATCAATTTGCATTAATTGAATTCCACGTTGTACGAATGCTCGTTTTAATGGCATGGTTTTTTATTCCTCCATAAGCACGATTTCAATATGGACAAGAAAATCGAAATATGCTGTACTTCTTCCATGTGCACGTTCTATGTATCTCTTAATCGACCGACCTTTCATGACGGCAGCATGAATGATACGACATCGTTCTGCATCCAATCCTTTATATTCCGCATTTGCTTCTGCATTAGATAATACTTCGTATACTATTCTTGCAGATTTTTCAGGAAAACGACCAGAAGCCCATTTGAATTGTTTTGCTAATCCCTTTCGGTGAGCTACTTTTTTATTATGTCTTTTGAACGGAACAGCTTGTTTCATGAAGATTACTCCTTCTAGAAACCTCTTTGCTTGTTCAAGATACATTCCTTTAATGGTATTTGTAACTTCACGGGTATTTTTGTGACTGACTTTTAAGTCTCGACCACTAGCTATAGCGGTTTTATCTTTATCTAACCCGGAGATTGAATATCCGAAATTTGGCATTGTAATTTGCTCTTCTTAATTTGTTCACTACAGTGATGGGGTTATCTGTTCAATCGTAGATTGAAGTACCGACCTCAGTTTTCATACAAATCTGTGATGTGTAAGTATCCAGCATTTGCGTTGATTTCGGTTATGTGTGGAAACGGTGTCACGTATGCTTTCGCAGTTACACACTCTATTCCTCGTGATCGTATCCATCCTGAATATCTGCGAATCAACCTCTTTGCAGAGATGTCTCAGTATTCATAGGTTTCCAAATGCTAACCTATAAAGATGAAATTGAAAAGCATGTATTGTTGATTCGATTTAAATTTTGTCACTTCAGATCCCGTGGGAACGCGCTTCGTTGGAAAAAAAGGGGAATATTTGATCACTAATAGGGATCATGCTAAAACCTATCAAATTCATGTGGAATAAAGATTTCTTATAAAAAACATGAAAGAAAAATAGCACTAGAAAAATCAAAAATAAAAAATGAATAACCTACTTAGAGGCTTCTTCTTCTCGTTCGAGTTCCTCTTCCAATTCCTCCAATGGAACGGGGGGAGGTGTTGTGATCATTGAATACCCTATCCAGAACAATACAACACATACAAGCAGAACTACAATATATATCGGAATCATAAGTGCCCATTCCCACTGGAATCCGGGGATTGCATCCCACCATTGTGTAACCTCAGGTCCGTACAAATTGTGGAAAATCAAATCTACTGGTCCCATTATGGTAAAGGCAACTACAATCAATACTCCTAGTACTAACAGAACTATTCCAAGAATCTTGTCTTTAGCCATTGTTATATTCACCTAAATATTGGTATTATCTTGGTGCCGTTGTAATTAAAAGTAATCGTTTTACTATACATCAAGATCCTTGTTTCGATCAATTTTAAGTTAGTACGATTATTGTTCATTTTATGGGCAACATTTTGGTCTTACAACCCTCAAGAGGTACAAAACTATATCGAAATGGAGAAACCGAACTACATGTTGAAATTGGTGTAAAAGAAAAGATCAATCGAATCGAAATCTTACTAATACAACATAATGATGTTTCCGTCCACAAATTAGAAATTCATAATAATACGATAGATTTTCTCCCGAATGAAGAATTTTTATGTGTTAACTTATCAAATGTGCCTATCACGTTGAAATTTAATATAGATCCCTCATTGTTGAAGGTATTATTTGATCCTTATGAATTCGAGAATTCCCCATTTGACGTCATTGTTCCTGAAGAATTCAAATTAATTCATTCTATTCCCGATGGATATATAGATGTACTAGCAAAATGGTATTCCATTAAATTTACATATCCTAAGAAGAATCTGATTTTTCTACGACCTCATCTAGGTGTAAGTATTCAATCTCATTCAAAACGTTCAGAAGATTGGAGAATTATTGAAGGAAGACCTATTATTATTGCCAATTCTAAAGTATACTATCACGTAACACCTGGAGATGCCTTCCATACAGATAAAGGAAATATCCATGCAGTATTTAACCCATCTGAAGAATGGGTGCTCATTGAAGAAACATACACAGGTGTGTTTGAAGAAGAAGATATAGTGCGGTTATTTAATCCGAATCACTATTTTTAGAAGCTTTAAGCATATATATCTCTGAATACTCAGCTCCAAATATATCTACTGCACGAATACCAACATAGACGACTTTTTTTGCATTAACTGGAACTAAAAATTGATATTTTCCTGCAATAGATTCTTTTCGTCCCCTAGGTATATCTGAGTAATGAATAGAGGATGGAAATTCATCTTGAGATGCTAAAGCAAAAGCAAAGAAAATCGAATCAAGAAGGGCTAGCTTTGGAAGGGAATCTTGTTTTGGTTTAAATCGAGCGTTTTCATAAATACTTCTTTGATCGACATCCGAAATAGCTACTGAAATAATATCATTATTCCATTCGATTCCATACTGAATTGGATTATTTGTTAGCTTTGGTTTATGAATTGACCAGACTTGAAATGATCTTTCCTTGCTTGGATTTGTGGACTTCATCATTAATCTTTGAATACGTTTCTCACATGTATGAATTGCTATGGGATTATTGTCACAAGCAATCCATTTTCTGTTTAATTTTTGTGCAATTGCTGCAGTAGTACCTGAACCTGAGAAACAATCTAAAACAGTATCTCCAGGATTTGAGGATGTTTTAATAATACGTTCAAGTAACGCATTAGGTTTTTGAGTAGGATAGAATACGGATTCTTTGGAGGCAATTTTTGCATAATTAAATGAAAGAATATCATTCCAAATGTTGGTAATTGGCTCTCCTGGATCATCCTTCAAGTAAATTTTGTTATCTCTGCGAGTAATCCTATACCGGCCTTTCTCATCTGATTTTTTATATTTCTTTTTAATAAATTCGTCGGGATGTTCCGTGAATTGTGGATTAAAGGTGTACTTTGTGCTTTTTGTATAAAACAGCAAAATCCCAGTAGCATAAATATAGTTGTCCCGTACGTTCCCTTTAAATCCCGCAACATTCAAGGAAGCTGTATTCCATATGATTTGACGTCGGAAATTTTCTTTTCCAAACACTTCATCCAAAAGAACTTTAATGTAATGTGCTGCATCCTCATCAAGATGTATATAAATCGAACCAGTATTTTTTAGAAGATCCTTGAGAATAACGAGTCTCTCATATAAAAATTGTAGATATTCCTCTAGTTCCCACGTATCTGAATATTGTTTTTGTTTATAAATTACATCCTCTTCAATACCCCGTAACGCAATTTGCCTAAAAAATGAGACATTTTTCATGAATGGAGGATCTATGTAAATCAGATCTACTGTCTCTTTCATATCTTTTCTTAATTTATGTAATATTTCCAAATTATCCCCATGAAAGAGCATATTATGGGTGTGAAACTCCAAACATAAGGAGTTCGAATATTGTTGAGATACTAAAGAACTAAAGGAATTTGGATCGAAAATCTCAAAAGTATTCCTTTTGGTGTCAGTTTTTTTGAAACTGGGGGTAAATACATGAGAGAGATGAAGAGTCGCTATTTTTACTTTTTTGTCTGATTTAACTTCCCAGTGTAACATTTTCCTCGATAATAAGTAGTATTGCAATGCCAAAATAGGTTTTTCTTTAAACTTGTTAATAAGTGATGAATTACAATGAATAGAAATGGCATCTTTTGAAGAAACTAATCCGTGTGATGTGGATCTTGATGAGCTATTAATCACACTTGGAAAACATTTTCGGAATGTAAAAGCAAAGGATTTGAAGTTTTACTACCATGGAACTTATAATGTATTTGAATTCAAAAAATATATTTTACGGGTTATCGATAAGGATTTCCGAAACCGTGATGGAGTACAATTCCTTCGACAAGAAACCGCTAGATTGAAAAATATCGCAAAATTTCTTTCTATTCCTATCCCTCAACCAATAAAAATCTCATT
>JAEOUK010000013.1 GCA_016839385.1 Promethearchaeota archaeon | reverse complement strand
GTAAATATAAGTTCCATGATTAGTCATACTTTGGTTGTCTCTTTCGACTACACTTGAAATTGGTTTTCCTTTTCCATATTCTTGGATATATTCATGTTTATCTTTGTAGACTTTTACCACTAATTTTTCAGATAATGCATTAACACAAGCTAAACCTACGCCATGCAAACCCCCTGACACTTTGTAAGCTGTTTTATCAAATTTCCCTCCAGAATGTAATTTTGTGAATATTACCTCTAATGTATTCTGATCAAAGCGTGGATGCTTACCTACAGGAATACCTCGTCCATCATCAAAGATTGAAATTCCGCCTTCTCGATGGATGACTATCTGGATATTTTTGCATGATCCAGCCATATACTCATCAACAGAATTGTCAACAACTTCCCAAATCAGATGATGTAAACCTTCTTCACCGGTTGTACCAATATACATTGCTGGTCTTTTTCGGATACCTTCAGTTCCTTCTAGAACCTTAATTGTGTCAACATCATAGTCATCAGTTACTGTTGTACTTTGCCTCGATTCTTCATCCATAGTTATCACTAATTGCCTTCATATTTTGTTTCCAAAAATTGGAATCAGTTTTCTGCCATTTAACGCTTTTAGTCGGATGTTTTCCCCTAAATATACGCTATTAAAATTGAGAGTTTATAATATATAAAGAAATTGGTATACCAGATAGTTTTAACGTGAAAAGAGCGCGAAATAAAGCATTTTCACGTTTAATTTTACTATAATCTAATCAAAGGTGAAAAAATGAGGTTTAAGGAACGATTTTTGTCCCTGATTTTCCTTGAATAGCAGCTATTGCATTTTCAGGATTAGTGATTATTGTAACGCCCTGTGTTTCCTTAACAAAACTTATTCCAGCTTCCATTTTTGGCCCCATACTTCCTTTAATGAAATGTCCTTCATCGTTGTGTTGCATTGCTAGTGCCAAACCTATTTCGCCTATAGATTCTTGTGATTCTGTATTGTAATTCAGATATGCATTTGGAACATCTGTAAGAATCATGAGAGTCTTCGCACCGATTTGTGAAGCTAAAACAGCTGAAGCTCTGTCTTTATCAATAACCGCCATAGCGCCTTGAAGTTCTCCATCAGTTTTTCTAATAACAGGAATTCCACCACCACCTACACAATAAACAATACCACCTTTTTCAGCAATAGCTAGAATTTCTCTTTTTTCAACAATTTCTAAAGGAATGGGTGAGGCTACAAATAATCTATATCCTCGACCAGCATCATCAAGATATGGCCCACGGTTTTGTTCATTGAACATATCAGCTTGTTTAGAAGAATAGAACCGCCCTATAGGTTTTGTAGGATTCTCAAAAGCTGGATCATTTTCATCAACAACAACGCGTGTAGAAATAGTAGTTACAATAACATCCTTACCTCGTTTCTTAAGTTCATTTTGAACTGTTAAACTTATCATATAACCAATTTGACCTTGACTCATTGCTCCACAAACATATAACGGCATTGGAGGAGCATCTTCATAATTTTGCTGAGCTAATATATTACCAACTTGAGGGCCATTACCACTTGTAAGAACAACTTGAAATCCTTGTTCAACAAGATCAGCAATAACTATAGCAGCTTTTCCCATGTTGTCCATTTGCTCTTCAAAAGAACCTTTTTGTCCTCGTTGTAAAATCATATTCCCTCCAAGGGCAATTACTATCAATTTATCTTTCAATTTCAGCACCGATAATATGGTGGGAGATGTTCGAATATATAAAAATTCTTTTTTCAGCGTCTCTAAGGGGAGAATCTGAAATAACAATAGAAAACTATGTTTCAATGGTGACAGAAGATACTTCTTTTATTTCGCCATGTAAAGCATTTTGAGAATTCCCAGTTATCTTTACTGATACTCTTTCACCGAGATTACCTCTTGAAAGAATCACAGGTCGATAAAAGATATTGCGCGCAAATTTCTTTCCTGAATGTGTTTCGTTCAGAATGAGAACACTTCCTTCCCAATCATACCACTCTTTATTTTTTTCTAGTTGGATTTCTTTGACTTTTTCTGAAAGATATTTGCTTCTCTTCTTTTTTATATCAGAAGGTATCTTATTTTCGAAATTTGATGATGCAGCGAATGGTCTATCACCATATTTGGAAACATTGACTATATCAAACCTATTTTTTTCAAGCAATTTGACAGTTAAATCAAAATCATAATTTGTTTCACCAGGAAATCCAGCAATTATATCAGTTGATAGAGTTATCTGAGGGATCCTATTTCTAATTCGTTTTACAAGGCTATTGAATGTCTCAACATCATATTGACGTTTCATCATACTTAGAACTTTATCAGAACCACTTTGTACTGGAATGTGTAAGAAGCGATAAATTCGCTCATCTTTTTCCATGATATCTATTAAATCATCGATGATTTCTATAGCAAATTTAGGATTCATCATACCTATTCTTATCTGATAATCGCCTTCAGTTTCAAGGATATTTGTTAAAAGCTCAGGCAATTGAACGCCGTTATCTCTGCCATATACAGAAGTATCTTGAGCTGTAACGTAAATTTCTTTTGCACCAAGTTCTAAAGCTCGATTAATATAATCAACTACCATCTTCACAGGATAGCTTTGCAACCATCCTCTTGCATATTTAACTGCACAGTATGTACAACTTCCTAAACAACCTTGGGCGATAGGAACAACTGCTGTTAATGGTTGATCAGGAAGAAAAACAGGATTTTCAGGTAGTCTAGCTAGCTGGTAAGTTTCTCCATTAAATAATTGAAGGGGTACATATTTTAAAATTGACTTCCCCAAATTTGGTGGAGTCAAGATAGCGTCAGGACAAGCCTTTTTGATTCGATCAGAATTGATTTTGGGTAAACATCCAGTAACAATTACATCAGCATCAGTCATACTGCATTCATAAATAAATTGAATGACTTTATCTTCTGTAGGTGTTTTTACTGCACACGAATTGATAATGATGACATCAGCTTCATATCGATCTTCGACTTCTAATCCGTTGGACTGTAGAAGAATCTGTCGTATATTTTCACCCTCTCCCTGATTTTGTGTGCAGCCAAAGTTTCTCAAGTAGAAACGAAAATTCAAGGATTCACCCATTAAGAAAGAGGTTTCGCTTTACTTAAAAAACCCACTGTTACTTGAGTAATCTGATAAATGATGAAGTAAAAAATTGCTGCTTTAAAATATCAAGAGATTATTAAAAATAACAACAAAAAAGCAAAGAAAATTGATTAGATTATCATTAAGAGATAATAGAAAGATTTTTGGATAGAAGAAAGAAAAGTGAAAAAGAGCGATTTTACTGTGACAAAAATGAGTAGATTTGAACAAAAATCCCCGATATTACTTTATGCAAAAGATATAATTGATGGTCACTTGATAAAAGAAGAAGGGGAGTTCGGTAGCTGGGTTTTAATTACTACTAATAATGAGAAAATCTACAAGATAAGGATTAATGGAACACTCGTAGACAAATATTACAGTGCTAGTGATGGAACTAAGAAAGCATTTACTACACTAACCCTAGATCATGGTACAGCTACTATTAGAGTAAAAGCGTGGTAGGAAACAGCAGAAACTCTAAATGGTTTTATTGTAGGAGACGATATTGATCTTATAGGAAAACCTAGATCAAGTGATGAAGAAGTATTTATTCTACCGGAAACCGTTGTCAAAATTGATGATTTAAATAAAGAACTTTACTTACGAGCAAAGAAAATCAAAAGATACTCAAAAAACAATTTGATCTTATCTAAAGAAGCAGAAAGTATCCCAGTACATAATCAAGAACAAAAAGAAAAAATCTGGGTTCTAATTGCAGATTCTGAAGAAGGATTAGAGCTAGATGAGATTATTGAAAAGACCAAATTAGATAAAGCTACAGCTGAATCAATCATCCACGATTTACTTAATGACGGGGATATCTACGAACCAAGTGCTTTGAAATTTAAAAAGATTTGAAAAATACGTCTACATTTGAAGGGCGTGAGAAGTAATCATTTTTACGAGCTTGTCTTTCAATTCTAAACCGTCTACAGTAGCCCCCAATTTTTCGATTTCATCAGATAGAGAATTCAGACCAACAATGTATCTTATCCATAAACCCAAATCGCTGGATACAGTATCATCACTCTCTACACGATACAGATGATATTCAATAGAGAAATAAGGGATATAGGGGAGAATCTCAGCTAATTCTTGTAAATTGGATGCTGAACCGTAGATTTTCTTTGGAGAGCTGGGATCACGGAACACAAAAGGAGGATTAATCGGTTGGGTTGTTTCCTTCTTTTTAGAATTTAATTTTGACTTTAACATTGTAATCCCTTCTATCCAGACCGAGTCGAAAGTTGTTTGCTCATTTTTAAATTTTTTGTCTAAAAGAATAGAAGAAATTAATAGAAAAAACGATGAAGACTATTTGATAATTATTTGAAGGAGGGAATTGCGGAAAAGGAGTGGATAGATTCAAGTAAACTTAAAAAACCTAGTAAGGATTTCAGGTTCGGAATGAGTCTGAGTGTTACCCCTTCACTATGGCCGCGACGCATCGCAGCTTATGACTGTTCCCAAGTCCTCTCGGAACATAGTACAAAGTCATACGTGGAAAGGCTTAACTTTCCCGACCATCTGGAACGCATCCAGATGTATCTCTGACCTTACTAGGCAAAAGTAAAGAAAATAGATTGCTTTTTAAGTTTACTATTGGCGACAAATGTTTATCATTTAGATAACAACTTCAAAGAGGTCGAAATGTTTACGCT
>JAEOUK010000448.1 GCA_016839385.1 Promethearchaeota archaeon | reverse complement strand
GCTTCCATATATGGAATTGGGAATCGGTTATGAAAGGGGGATTTCTAAACAACCCATTTTGATATCCTCAATATCGGTGCGAAAATGATACGAGATGGACCGGATATTTCACATGCTTCTTGAAATACTACAAGAGTATGCTCATCCCATCCTCCAAAATATGCATACAGAGGAAAGAAGATAAACAACATACATCCTATTATTGCAAATACAAGAGTAATTATTCCTGATATTAAAGGAGTAGTCAAATCAGAAATAAAGGGATAGGCGAACTTAGTCCAAAGAAAACCTAAACAACCGATGATTAATGCGGGTGCAATAGGGGCTACAAAAGACTGCCAACTGAATTTTTTTATTTGCACTTGAGCAATCTTTTTATCAATGAAAATCCAACTAGCAATTAGTCGAATCAAATTAGGAATAAAAGGGATAAGAGGGATCAACCAAAATATTGCCTTTATCCCCCAAATCTCATGAATCCTGAAAACATTGACTGATAGGAAAATTAAAAGCACTTCAATGAAATATGATCCGATCATAATTATTGAATTGAATAAGGGTTTATTTGCACCAAGAATTGTGTCTTCTGCGGTGACAACGGGTTGTTCAATGGTAGTAGCAATAAAATTTGGAATGATAAAGAATACTGCCAGAACATATTCTTTTGCTCCTGCAACATCCAATAATACTGAAAGCAAGGAAGGGAGAAATACAATTATAATTGTGCCAAGCGCAAATAAGAAGAACATAATGAATTTCCATGACATTGAGATGTAATAACTGGTTAATTTTTTCTTTCCACTGTTGAATGCCTCTGATATTGTAGGTCGAATGTTAATCCCACCACCAATTTTAATATAATTTGTTATTCCGTCAGCAAATTCTGATAATGTTATAAAAGTAAGATAAGCTGGTAAAGCAGAATACCACCATATTGCAGTGACACCTGAAAAAAATGCCTTAATTAATCCAGGTATTGAAACCAGAACACCAAATTTTAAGCTTTTGATGATAGTGTCCTTCTCAACACGAGGGATGAAACAATCCTTAAGAGTATATCCTAAAGGGCGAATAATCCTTGAAAAATAAAACATATTAAGGAAAACGGAAAAAAAATCATCTAGATAGGTTCCAATCGCAAATCCAATAGAAATTCCAACCAAAGGACCATAGATAGGATTATTTCCTATAACATATTTCCCCAACATCACGAATCCAAATTCAAATATGGAACTGATAATGAATTGGTTCACAAAGTTCAATTTTGCTTCGAGATCATACTTTTGCATACCGCGAATACAGTTGATGTAAAAGTCTTTTAATGCTGGATATTCTCTTGATATTGTGATTAGCATTAACCATTTTGCCCAAACTAAGGGATTATCGGAGTGTAAAATTTGTAATACATAAACTGAAAAACCTGTAACTATGAATACTCCAGATATCATTTGCCACCAAGTATAAAATCGGATAAAATCAATCATTTTTCGTGTATTTTTCACTCGATACTCCCCAACGAACCTATCAATAGCAAAACTCGTCGGAATATTAAAGATATTCTCAAATATCAAAAATACTACACCTACTAAGTTTGCATAACTCTGACTTTCAGGCCAAGGATACATGAATGACAGAATAAAGGGATATATCGCTAGTTGGATGATTGTTCCAAGTATGTAGTAAAAGAACTCCATATAAAACCCACCTAATGGTCTAGCATATCCAATTTTATCAAATGCTTTGGGTTCTTGCCAGTCATCCAGCAAACTTTTTGCATGTGAATTTTCTAAATCAATCTGACCATCAACATCACACAAATTAGGAAACTCTGAATTGATTTTTTCTAATTCACTTGTAGAGAAACTCATTATCCACACAAAACGGACGTTAATTGGAGTAGTTTATACTACATCTAAAATTGCAAATAAAGCTACGGCTGATAGAAGCGCAAAGAAAATTCCTACGCCTATAAAGCTCCAGTGGAATGCGTTTACCGCTGCATAATAAGTTTCAAGCTGTAATTGTGGCATTATTACGAATTTGCCTACAATTCCTATTGTCAGAATTGATAGACTGGTAATTATTAAGAATAGGAAATGCTTGATCTTTATTGAATCCCAAAATTCCCAAAATTTGTTTAGCGGCATTAAGTCTAGTTGAGAAATGCAACCATTTAATCCTTTCTTCTGGCACTCGAATTTTTTTTATAGCTGGGTATGTAACACATAGTTAAGAAAATGAAGGTCATTGTGAATCCTTGGATTAAACAATTTATTGAAAAATTTCCTAATATTTCACGAGGAAGTGCTTGTGGATGGTTGATTGGATTTCAATCAAGCTCCGATCAGACTGTTGTTCTATCTGCAATTGCAGCAAGTCAATATTCAGAAACAGATGGAAATTTTCGACTACCGGATACTCAAGAACTTGATGAATTATCAAGCATCATTCCAAGTGCATTGAAAGTTGTCGGAATGTTTCACTTCAAACCAGGTTCCCAACTAAAGGTTACGGGATCATCAGGAATTCCTGCAAATTATTATAATCCATACCATGATAAACTCATTTGTGTAACGAACATAGAAACTACAAAATGGTACACCATGGATGATATGCATTACACTGAACAAGATGTATACTATCATGACATACCTGAAAATATCGTTAAATTTCTGCTCGTTTTTGTAAAAGTAAATTTTGCTACAGAAATTAATCTCAAATTAAAATTTCTGCCCCAAATTACGAATGACGTTTTAGATTCGGTAGATTCGTCAATAGAAAAAGCACAAGTCACTCTTCGAAATAGTCCATTAGCTACAAAATTGCAGGATCCAAATCACCCATTCTTCAATAAAGAACAAGTCCGCAATTTATTAGATTCGGAGTCAATTTTAAAGGAATTTGATTCGTTGAAAACTCTAATTGATTCAAATTTTTCTTCAATTACAACTCCTGATACTTATTTATCCCTAGATCTATCAATTGACAAGATTTCAAACCCAGATACAATAAAGGAATTAGAAACTTTCACAAAACACATGGGGGCATACGGAAAAATGATTATCCCTTGTGTATTATTATTGAATCTCCAACATCCCCAGAATTCAGAAGAAATTACGAAAACTCTCAAATTACAACTCCACAACGAATTAAAAATTAAATTAGATCATGCCTTGATCAAATTCTCACATAATCGAAAGGGTTTGCTTATTCTTCCCCCAGAGTCTGTTTTAATGCAATATAAGAATTTAATCTTAAATATTAAAACTCATCTGAAGAAAGTGGATATTGTTAAGAAGCAATTTGAACTAGAAATAGTAGAAAATTTACTTTTCCTCAGTTATTTCAGTCAAAATAATTTACCGGAAATTGCAGAATCATTTTTTGCTGAAGAAGATAAGCTCATCAGATACAGAAAAAAATTCTCAACCCTTGCTCGAATTGGGGACAAAAACCTCGGAATTGGACTTTTACGTGGATTAGGTCATATCTATAAAGAAAGGGGGCAAATTGAAAGTATACAAGAAGTTCAACGGTTAGTGTCTGGATTATAATGTAGAATTTTTAGTAATCTAATACTTCCCCTAAAGTGCAATTATAATTTTGTCCGGTAATAACTTTCGTTGTACTTAATAGATCCACAAGTGGAAGCAAATCTTCTGAAAACAATTTGCGATCTATTTGTTGTAATCGCATTTTTGATTGTGTTAAGACTTCTTCGGATTTCCCAGTTTTTTTCATTTCATTATAAATGTCTTCCATATGCCTGGGAGTAAAAATATAACCCGGACTAATCCCGTTGATTCTAATGTCGTATTTTCCGACTTCAGAAGCCACATAATTCACCAATTTTGCCAAACCCGATTTGGCTACCCCATATGGAGCTTTATGTTTCGAAATTTTTCTTGCTGATGATGATATAAAATGAGTAATATTACCACCCTTTGGATTATTTTCTTTCATTACTTGAACTGCATATTTTGTCAAAAGAAATGACGTAGTTAAGTTTAGATTGATTATCTCCATGAACTCTTTCAAAGGAAATTCTTCAATAGGGTGTGCGTATAAGGACCCGCCAATTGTGTTAATTAAAACATCCAATCTTCCAAATTCCTTTTTTATATTCTGAAATAAGGTTTTGACATTAGATTCTTTTGTTAAATCCTTTGGAATGTGAGTATAATTAGAGGGAATGGCTTTGGATCTAAGGACAGTAGAGAGATCAGAACGACTTGAACTGATCAGATGCTTAGATAATGGAACCAAATGCTTTACAATAGCGTTTCCAACTCCACCACCTACGCCTGTAATCAACACTATTTTATCCGTTAACATGTGTTAATGTTAGATCTGTTTGCTTATGATTGTGATGACATGATAAAATAAGGTAAGAATTCATGGCTGAAAGTAGTGGGATTCAAGAGAATTATGTCGAAATAAAGTGTATGTATTGAGGTTAGACATTTAGGTTTTCGTCTTACAATTAACCATAATTACATAAATATACAGAAAAGGTAAAAGAACATGGCAGATACAGAAGCTGTTGATCGATTGTATAAATGCGCTAAGTGCGGTGCAATTCCCCCAATGATCCACGAGAAAGACGATAAAACAAAACCCTTGATGATGGGTAGTGGAATCTCCACAATGTACGCCAAAAAACTCGTTTGTGGACGTTGTGGATTCGAATGGGGGAAAAATTAGATACAATTTGAAATATCATTTTTTCTTTTATTCAGTAGAAATCCACTTATTAACTTCTTTATTCACTAGACTTTCTATATCACTAAAATACCCTAGGAAACAATTTTATTCATGTAGTGCAACACCCACATATGAGTCCAAGAAAATCTAGTAGGGTTAAACGTTTTTCAAAGAGTGTTATCCTTTATTTTAAAGAAAGCAAATGGTCTTTTTTTATTATCATAATCTGGTTCTTGATAGGATTTGTATTTTTTATGGCAACTGAATATACAAAAACTGATGTAACAATTCTCGATATTATCTATTATACGTTCTATATTCGAGAACCTTCAAGCGAAGATTCTGCAACCATCATATATCAATTTTTAGGAAGCGTAGTAATTTCGCAAGGGGTATTTGCATTCATAATACAGAAAAGCTTCGAGAAAAGAGATACTAAATTGACAAGTCGGCTAATAGCAAAGGACGTGAAAGAGGATCATATCGTTATTGTTCACCATGGTCACGTAGGAAGTCGTATTACAGATTTCTTTCGAAATCATAATCAGAAATATGTTATAATTGAAAAGGATAAAAAACTTGTGACAGATTTATTGGAAGATGGTGAACCTGTCATTGTGGGAAATCCAATTGCAGAAAATGTACTGGAAGATGCGAATATTGCCGGTGCCCGGGCAGTCATCATTACCGAAAATGAAACCAAGACTACATTAATTTTGATGAACCGCATTCGGAAATTAAATAGAAACTGTCCGATCTATGTTCGTATTTTTGACGATAGACTTGGGCAAGTATTAGAACGGAGTCCCTATAATGCTATAAGTTTTTCAACTTCTCGTTCTACAATCCGTAGAATGAAAGAAGAGTGGGTGCATATGAATAAAGGGAAAGCAGTTGTTATTGGAATCTCAAATTTTACCAAAGTACTAGTTGAACAATTAATAATAGCAGGTAGGGATGTCGTGGTGATTGATAAGGACGAGAACGATGTCGAATATTATAAAGGAACTAACGTACAAGCTTTTGAAGGGGATGCGACTCAAATAGAGTTTTTAGAAAGTCCAGAAATTGATATCAGAACCGCTTCTCAAGTATTCATTGGAATCAAAGAAGCTGCAGAGGATTCCATCACTATAGCTACTCAAATTAAGCAAAAATATCCCAATATAGAAGTAAAAATGAGGTTATTCAATGATGAGTTAGCTGAATTTCTCGAACAAGTCGGTGTCGAAACCTTTTCCACTTCAAAATATACATTTAACACTCTCAGGCCTAAATTAGAGAACTTAATTCAATAAGAAATTTTTTTTAGTAATCAACATCTATTCTGTTGAATAGATCGTAAATACCAATCCATCAACTTAAAACTATCGTAAAACAGCGTCAAACGTAGAAATCGGAATCAAATCCCGATCCTATTGCATGGATAGATCTAAAAGGTGTAAGCATTAAGTTCGTGCTGTTAAGCATGATACGTGATCATGTAGTATTGAATCGAAAAATTTTAGGGTTCAACAGAATAGAATTTTATTAAAAGAAAAACAAAAATTACCTACCTTTTTCTTTGATTGGATAAAATAGATGCAGTGGTTTTATTTTGAGAGCATTTCTTTTGCTTTTTGCACTTCATATTTAGAACCAATGTAAATAGGACTACGTTGATCCAGAGAACTAGGAACAATATCTAATATATTTTCAGTTCCGTTTGTAGCCATACCTCCTGCTTGCTCCACGAGAAAT
>JAEOUK010000012.1 GCA_016839385.1 Promethearchaeota archaeon | reverse complement strand
ACTGAAAAAATTATTGATATCTGCATTTTTTATTATTTCTTCTATTATATCAGATGTTTTTCTTGAAATCATTAATATGCCCTTTACACTTTTATCAAGCTCTTCATCTAATCCTTTGCCTATTTCATCTAATTTTTTCATATAACAACACTCCTTCTATTTGTAAGCTATCTCAATATGACTTTATAAATGATGAGATTAGTTTTGAAGGAGTACTTATCACGGTCCGGCCACCATCATTCTACTTTAATTTTGTATTAGCTCATACATTTTTGCTTGTAGCGTTGAACATAATCTATTAATATGTATTATTCATCATTATTAACTAGTTTCGCTAGTCGAATTAGATAATAAAACGGAAACCCGTTCCACTGACTGAAAATCAGTACCAGGGAATCCCTTGGGGTTCTCTCAAGACTTAGGAATCAAAGCTTAGAGTTTAAGATTCAGGTTTTCAGAGCTTAGATCTTAGGTTTCATAGAATACCAGACATTAGCCTTCGGGTGACATGTGAGTCGTTTCACGGGTTTCAGCTTACTTTCTACGTCGTTTGGTGGCTAGTTGGAGCTATTAAAAGGTGACTAAAATGGTAGAGATGTCAATTGCGGAAGCAATGGTAGAATTAAAATTAATAGTTAAGAAAATAGAAACTAGAGTTGAAAATATCAAGAAATATTCATCCAAAGCAAAAATGATTGAGGATGAAATGGAGAATCAAGAGAAGTATGTAAAAGAACTTCTTCAGTCGGCAGAAGATCTGATAAAACGCTACACAAACATAAAATTAACAATACAAAAATCAAATTTAATGACAACTTTCGAGTTTCAAGGAAAAACATATTCTGTAGCGGAAGCTATACTAATGAAACAAGGATTATTGGATTTACACGAAAAGTTATGGAATTCTCTATCGCCCACTACTGGAAAAACTCAAATTAATGAATATTTGAGAAAATTCGGTATGGGAACGTTATCAAACGAAGCTCTAGAAAAAATCGAACTTGTTCCCTTTCTATTCTATGATGAAAAAATGAAGGAGAAAAAATTAGAGGAATTGCTTGAGCTAAGATCATATTTAGACAGATTGATTGACAAGGCAAATCATAATACAATCATCAACATTGAATAAATTAGGTGGTTTTTACTACCATATCTTTATCTTTATTCTAGGATACAAGTAAAGACATGTAATTTTTATGGTAACAATAATTTGAACATTTCTTTTATTGGTAACAATATTATTTCAAATAAAGTGCCATTTTTGCAACTTGTTTAAAACCTATTTTTTCATAAACATGGATAGCAGCTTCATTTGTCGACTTTACCCAAAGAATTGGAGTGTCTTTACAGTCGTTTAAAATGAAATCAGACAAGAAAGTACATAATTCTGTCGCATATCCAAATCCTCTATGTTCTGGTGGTGTATAGACATCATTTATTGCTTGCATATTCTTTGTTCTTCCAGAAACTGCTGCCATGGAAACAATGGTTCCATCCATCTTTAAAATGAAGACTCTATTTTTTTCTAATAAATTTTTAAAGGATTCAACACAACCTCTCTCAAATTTCTCTGTAGTAGTTGGAATGATCTCTCTTATACTGTGAACAGTCCAGTTACTTAACATTGTTTCATGCTCAACGGTAGCAATTGAAATATCACCAACATATTCAGGAATTGTTCGTAGGGATGAAAGAGAATATTGTAAATACTCGTCTCCGCATTGAAAGATTTGACCAGTTAGTTCTTTCCAGCGTTCAACAAATGAAGTAGTTTCTTGCAGAGGACCATAAATTCCGGGTATATCTATTTTGGTATCTATATAGTGTTCAACTATTGTTGGAATTGATTTGATATCGTGTGTATGAGAAATTAATAGGTTATACGGTTGTATTCTACATGTAACAGTCAGGATACATTCCTGTCTATATACTACCACGCATTCCAAACCACTTTCATATGCTTCAGAATCAGCTCTTAGATTCTCTATAATTCCAATAGCTTCAAAATTAACAGCTGGTTTTTCATTCAGAAAAGAATCAACAGTTGCTGGAATTTGATGTATCTTGTCGTAATGTGTTACAGTATAATCCATTTAGTTCCCATATGGAAGTAAGAAATATAAAAAAGATTAGATTTGAGTTTAGTTCTTCAACAAGAGATTTTTCTTAGGAAATTCCGTCTAAACGTTCCTTAGTCATAAGTGCACTAAGATAATCTTGTAAGGCATGAAATCGCTCTTCATAACTCTTATTAGGATTCATAAATGTCTCTCGGCTCATAGTATGAAACTTTGCTTCTTGTTTTTCTATTATGGTAGTATTCTTTGTTTTTATCAATCGGATTCTAGGTTGTTTTTGAATATAGACAATTAAGTCTAACCACTTCTCAGCTGTAGCAGGATTTAAGCCGATTTTCTGAAGTTTAGATTTTGGAAATGATTCGTGTTCATAATCTATTAATTTGAAAATATCTTGAACTCTTTCGATTAGAGTTCTTCGATTTACAGATTTACCCATA
This sequence comes from Promethearchaeota archaeon, assembly GCA_016839385.1. The sequence goes on along the minus strand of JAEOUK010000012.1, from coordinate 6,534 downwards.
ATACATTATTGTATTATTTTAGTATAAAAATGTATTTATATTCAGGGAAAATTATTAACATATGTCTGGAAAAATAGACGATGAATCAAAAATCAAAGTAGATTTAGAAACACAAAGATGGACAGTTATAGGAACGGTTCATGCATTCTTTGATAAATATAATAAAGAAAACGCTGAAGAATTAGGCGGTAAATTTGAGAAGGAATATGATTCATTGATTAAACAACATGAAAAAGAAGATAAAACAGAACTGTCACAATTTTATCGTCTCATTTCAGAATTCAGACCAGCACTTGAATCAGTTCTTGAAAAAAGTAAGATCTTTGATAATTTATGTGATAGAATCTCAGAAATGTTTGACATTGTTCTTGCAAGTATTCAGAGACAAGTTGATAATAAAATTCGACGCCCTACTGAAGACGGTCCTGTGCTTCCAGGCAGTGATAAATCAACTACAATCAGGTTCTTCTGTACAGCATGTGAAGATTTTTTTGAAATTCCTGAGGATTTGAAAATACAGTTATTGAATTCGGACGATACTATAGAATTGCCTAAACATCATGATAAAGAATTAGAAATAAGAATTGTAAGTGTAGAAGAAGGTTCCAAAGAACCAAAAAGGGATTCAAAAATACAAATAAAACCAGCAAGAGAGTTAATGGGGTATTCAAGTACAGAAATTAAGGAGAGTCAACAAAATCAGTTCAAGTTAGCTGAGATATTTCCCGAAATGCTTTCTCAAGCAAATGACGACCTTGGAGAATACTTGAATGTTTTAAGTGTTGGAATTGATGTTGGTTCTTCCACATCACATCTTGTATTTTCAGGCTTAACTCTACGAAGAGAACAGAGTTTCATGAACATGTCCAATCGTTTTCATTTGATAAATAGAAAACTAATCTACGAAGGCAATATAATAGACACCCCCTTGATAGATCGGTTTACTATCGATATAGATACTGTTGTAAAATTTTTTGAAGAGGAATATAAGAAAGCAGGAATTACAGCAAAGATGGTGGACACTGGTGCTGTTATAGTTACAGGAGAAACTGCAAAGAAGCAAAATGCAGAAGAAATCGTGAAAAGATTATCTTCGTCAACTGGGAAATTTGTCAGCGCTGCAGCAGGACCTAATTTCGAATCCTTGCTAGGAGCTATGGGAAGCGGTATTGTTGACCAAACTCTCAAAGAAGGAAATACGATAATGAACATAGATGTTGGTGGAGGTACTAGTAATATTGCAATTGCCTCTAAAGGCCAAGTTACGAGTACATCATGCATAAATGTGGGAGGCAGATTACTAGGTATTGATAAAAATCTCAAGATTTGGAGAATAGATGAACCAACTGAATTTATTATGAAGAATCTCAATTTAAATTATCAAATTGGAGACACAATTCCTGAAAATGAGGCTAGAGCAATAGCAAAAGAATATGCTAAGGCTTTGATTGAAGTGATGAGAGGTCCAGCAAAAAGCAAAGTTGCTAAGGAATTAATGATGACAAGTGACCTAGATTTCAACATCCCCGTTGATGGTTATTCGTTCTCAGGTGGAGTTGCAGAGATGATTTATGGAGAAAAAAAGACATTTGATGATATTGGTTTGTATCTTGCAGAAGAAATCCAATCATTAATAAAAAAACATAATTTAACAATTTTTGAACCTGAAAATAAAATTCGAGCAACAGTTATTGGCGCCGGATCTTTTTCGCTATCAGTATCTGGATCCACGTGCTATTTTGACAAGAGTATTTTGTTCCCTCTGGAAAATATTCCTGTAATCAATGTAAATATCCGCAAAGAAAATTATAGTCCAGAGAAACTCAAGGAAGAGATTAACAATGCTTTCAAGAGATTTGATATGAAAGAAGGTGAGGATTTAGTCGCTTTATATTTCAAGGATCCAATTTACAGAAATAACTTCTATTTGTCTGATTTCGCTCAAACTATTGAAGAAGCTCTACCAAACTCAGTTTCTGATAACAAAATGGTTATTTTGATTTTTGATCAAGATATGGGTGGATCGTTGGGAATCGCTCTGCGTAGAGATACAGCTTTACAAACCAATCTAATTTGTATGGATGAATTAGAGCTAGAAGAAGGAGATTGGATCGATATCGGTGCTCCGCTTTACTCAGGTCAAGCTTTTCCTGTTACTGTGAAGAGTTTAGTTTTTAATAAAAGTAAGAACTCTCAATGATATTTTTTTCAGAGGAGCTCTGTTCAGAGATTATCCTACAAGGACATTATTTTCTTCTCAAAAGGTCTTCCATGACCAGGATATGCGTATTTGAACTCTAAAGATTCTATTTTTGCAATACTTTGTTTCATATCATTGCTGTCTGACACCATGCTTGCTTGCTCAGGTTGTTTTATGTTTTCAAGAATATCACCGCAAAAGAAATGTCCATCGTTTGTTAAGACGCCTACAGAACCTTTAGAATGACCGGGTAAAGCAAGGATTTTGGCATCTAAACCATACTCATCAAGTCTCTTTTCATTTTCAAGTATAATATCAGGAAAAAATCTGTCTTTTTTCTTCAATTGCATCCCAAGAAATACAGTCACTAATTTCCCTAAAACTCTAAGAAATGCGCTCATATTCCTATTCCAAGAGATATCACCATATTCCACCATGCCAATATCATCGTTATGTATAGCAATTTTTGAATTATATTTCTCTTTTAGATATTTTGCATTTCCGCTATGATCAAAATCACCATGTGTGAGAAGTATCAGTTTTAATTTTTGATTTTTAGAGGTTATTCCTTTATTTGATAAAAAGGCATCTAGCGCACTTCTGCTTTTACTGAAACCTGTATCAATTAGAATGAAACCTTTTTCCGTTTCTATGAGGTAACAATTAACTTTTTCTAAATCTATTCGTGAAATAAAATCAGGAATTTTAAACTGCTGAATGGGAACTATTTGTGTTTTCCCTTCTTTTGCATTATTCATATTGGTCACCAACATTAATGAATGAACATTCACTTATATATGTTTCTATTAGCTACAGAGATTAAACGAGCCTTAACAGGGTATTTAGAATAGTGGTAGATATAAAAAGTTAAATGAATGAATGTTTACTTATGTCTCACCATGAGAACGCGTGACCAGAAGAAGTATGATGCGGTTGTAAAGTCTTCAATTGAATTAACTAATGAGTTAGGATTTTCAGGTATTTCTATTTCGAAAATTGCTAAAAAAGCTAATGTTTCTCCTGCTACAATTTACATATACTTCAAAAATAAGGAAGATTTGTTGACTGTAATTTATTATGAAATAAGAAAGAAAGCCGGAGATTCTGTTCTCACAAACATTGATCCAAATATGTCTTTAGAGGAACGATTCAGTGCTATTTGGCTTAATTCATTCTCTTTTTATCTAAAGCATCCGGAATATATTCAATATCGCGAACAATTTGAACAAACTAAAATGATGGAAGACATCAAAACTGACGAATTTGAATTAATCAATTATGTAGCAGAAATTTTTACAAAAGGAATTAAAGATAAAGTAATTCAAGACCTTCCAATTCCAATCTTAATATCATTCGCATTCATTCCCATAATTACTCTTCTTAATTTTCATTTTAGTAATATTCAAACAATGAATGAAAAAGAGATAAACGATGCCCGTAGGATTGCTTGGAAGTCCATAGCTATATAAAATAACATTTTAAAAAGCCAAATCAAAAGAAAAACTACAATAAATCCATCTACCTTCTTATATTGTCTCCCTGGTTAGAAGGTAAGATATAAGAGGGCACATCCCACCTTACTAGAAGAGAGGGTAAACTATATTCAAATGAAGAACTTATGGAATTTTTGGGGCAAATCTTTGTAATTTATTTGTTTTACATATTGGGATAAATCAGCTGAACTTTTTGAGCTCCAAAAAAGAGATACATCGTCTTTAGCAATTTTTCCTTTTCCTACATAATCTATAAGCCCACTGAGTGTTTTACCGGTGTAAACATATTCTAGATGAAGCCCATCATGCTTAGCTATTTCTATAGCTTCTAATCCCTCTGGTGTAGATTCTCCATACTTACCTCCAAAATAGGAATGATCAACAATCAACCTTTTTTCAAGTTGTTTAGAAACATCTGGAATAGAGGGTTCTACGGTTCTCATGATTTCCATCGCTTTTAATGCAAGCTCTATTGTATGCTTCTTTGAACTCCAAGAGGGATCTGTAACTCCAATTCCTATAACTTGTGTTTTAATTTTCGCCAATTCTAAACCAAGAACTAAACCAGCACAAGTTGCCAAAGAACCTACGGTCACAAACAATTTATCTGGTTCAGGAATTTCTTTGTTCTCTATCTGTTCCTTTAATTCAAAAGCAGCATTAACAAACCCTAGTGTTCCTAGTGGGGAACTTGCTCCCATTGACACGAAATATGATCTTCTATCAAAGAGAGATTTAACTTTTGTAGCTATTTTGCGATGCCTACTGTTTCTCATTAAATGTAATTTAGCACCAAAGTAATGGTGACATTTAAGGTTCTCTAACACTTCAGGAGATACTTTCTGCTCAATCAAGTAAAGATGTGTTTTCAAACCAAACCTCTTTGCATGAACTGTCGTTGCTAACCCATGATTTGTACCTATCGATCCTATTGTTAGAATCTTTTTCTTTCCTTTTGCAAGTGCATCTGCAAAAACAAACTCATATTTACGAGGTTTGTTCCCTCCATATACCTCATGAGTTAAATCGTCACGTTTAACCCAAATTTCCCTTCCTAATTCATTACTCAGATAATTCATTTTTTCAACAGGCGTTGGAGATTTAATTACAGAAACCCATGGAATGACCTTCAATTTAGGAAACTGCTTAAAGAGAGGTATTTCTTTATCCATCTATACCATGGCCTTTAATCAATGCACCTTCTTGAATTTTATTGAATGAAGTTATGAAATGTTTTTATGTGACTATTACTTGTTGATTTGCAGAAATGGAGCTATAATCATGAAACTGCTTGAATCATTTGTTTTAAACAAAACAACTCTTCGGAATCGCATAATAATGCCAGGAATGGACACAAATTTTGGTGATGAAGAAGGCAACATCTATGATAAACTAATTAAGTACTATGAATTGCGCGCAAAAGGAGGGGCAGGACTAATAATAGTTGAAGGAGCTTACTTTGACAAAAACGGTGCTGGTACTGCAAATATGTTAAGTATCGATAATAACAAACGTATCAAAAGATTCAAACAATTAGTAGATGTTATTGAACAACATGGTGCTCATGCTTTATTACAAATATATCATGCAGGTGCCCAAGCTTCATCTTATATGATTGGTTTACAAGCTGTTGCACCATCAGCAGTTCCATTTGAAATGGCAGGTGAGACTCCTGTTCCATTAACTATAAAGCAAATTAAAAAAATTGTTAAAGGGTATGGGGAGGCTTGTTTAAGAGCAAAAAAAGCAGGATTTGTTGGAGTAGAAATACATGCAGGTCATGGATATCTACTCAACCAGTTTCTATCATTAAGAACAAACAAACGTGACGACATCTATGGAGGACAATCCTATGAGAACAGAACCAGAGCACTGATTGAGGTTCTCCGTGAAGTAAGAACCAAATGTGGAGAGGATTTCATAATTGGCTTTAGATTAAATGGAAGTGACTACATTGAAGAGGGCCTGGAAGTTGAGGACACAATCGAAATAGCCAAGATTCTTGAGAAAGAAGGGGTAGATTTATTCAACATTACTGGAGGAGTATTTGATAGTCCCAGATTCCCAGTAGTTCCATATATGAATTATCAGAAAGGTTGTTTTGTTGATAATGCTTCTAAGATAAAAAAAGCTCTTAAAAATGTTCCAGTTGCAGTCGTTGGAAGGATTAACACACCAGAGTATGCAGAAAAGATTTTACAAGATACAAAGATAGATTTGCTTTCAATAGGGCGTGCATTGATAGCTGATCCTGAGTTTCCAAATAAAATTAAAGAAAATAGAAGGGAAAGTATCAGAAAATGTATTGGTTGTAACGCATGTCTTAATCAGATTATGACGGAACAGCAAGTTGAATGTGCAATTAATGCAAACCTAACAGGCACAGATGAAGAATTAATTCAAACCACTAATCCTAAGAAGATTTTAGTTGTGGGAGGAGGTCCCGCAGGACTAGAATTAGCTCGCGTAACGAAATTGAGAGGACACGATGTTCTACTCATTGAAAAGGAAAAGGAAATTGGTGGTTCTTTAAATCTAGCAAAAGTTGCTCCTTTCAAAGCAGAAGTTCAGAATTTAGTAGATTATTATAATTTTGTAATAAGTGAGTACAAAATTGAAGTTAAAACAAGTATGCCTTTCACAAGGGATATAGTTAATCAGTTTAAACCAGAAATAATTGTCATTGCTACAGGTATAATGGAAAAAACTCCGGACATCAAGGGATTAGTTAACATTCCATATCTTCCCTATTCTGAAGTTTTGAGAGGCAAAATTCCTCAAGGAAACAAAGTATTGGTTCTTGGCGGAGATATGATTGGGATAGAAGTTGCTGAATTTCTT